>JBGOXU010000094.1:0-5431 GCA_041479305.1 Dehalococcoidia bacterium | reverse complement strand
GTAAGACCGCAATTGCAGCGGGCATCAGCAAGCGATTACTCGGCGAGGGCAAGAAACTCAGCTTTCTGAAGCCCGCCTTTCCATCACAGGAGGGTGATGCCGCATTTATGAAGCAACTCCTGCGGCTGGCGGAGTCCGCGGATGAGCTTAGCCCGTCTGTGGAAGGAACGAAGGAGGTCGCTGACCGGGTTGGCGCCGGGAAGGACGTGGTGATTGTGGAGGGGCGGTGCGGTCAGAGTCCGCAGAGCGGTATGAGCCGGGATGCCTACCAGCTGGTCGCGGCGCTCAAGGCAAAGGTGCTCGTCGTGGAGGCCTACTCGCCGGAGCTGGACAAGATGAAGCTGGCGGCGACTTACCAGGGCTTCGGGGGGAACCTGGTCGGAGTCGTCTTTAACAGGGTGCCGAAGAGCCAGCTGGAAAAAGTAGAAAAGCAGATATCGCCGCTCTTCAGCGACGCCGGTATGCCGGTCCTGGGAGAAATTCCGGAGGACAGGGCTTTGCTTACCATCACCATCGGCGAAGTGGCGGCGGCCATTCAGGGCGAAATCTTAAATAATGCCGAGAAATCCCCTGAACTGGTTGAGAATATTATGCTCGGGGCGATGTCGGTCGACTCCGGCCTGGAGTATTTCGGGCGTAAGGGCAATAAAGCCGTCATCGTCAAGAATGACCGGCCCGATATGCAGTTGGCGGCGCTGGAGACGCCGACCCGTTGCCTGGTCATCAGCGGCAACGGCACCGGGGTCATCGGCTCCGTCCGCGACCATGCCGAAAGCAAGAAAATTCCCATCATTCTCACGAAGAGCGATGTCAACACCGTCGTCACCAGAATTGAAGATACTATGGCCCGGTCCCGGTTCAATCAGGAGAGCAAGCTGAGGAAGCTGGCCGAAATCATGGAAGCCAACTTCGATTTCAAGACTTTTTACAGAGCGTTGGGTTTCTAATCGATGGCAAACAAGCACACCTATGCCGCCGCCGGGGTCAACATCGACCTTGCCCGCGAGGTCAAGAAGCGGATTGCCGACCTGGCGCAGTCCACATATGGTCCCGAGGTGCTGAGCGGGGTGGGGTTCTTCGGCGGGATGTATGACTTCAAGGGTTTCAAACAGCCGGTGCTTGTCTCGCACGTGGACGGCGTCGGCACGAAAATCAAGATTGCCCTGGCGATGGGCAAGCACGATACCATCGGCATGGACATCGTCAATCACTGCGTCAATGACATTTTCACCTGCGGCGCGACACCGCTCTTCTTCCTCGACTACATCGCGATGGGCAAGCTCGTGCCGGAACGGGTCGAGGCGATTGTCCAGGGCCTGGCGAAAGCCTGTAAACAGGTCGGCTGCGCCCTGATGAGCGGCGAGACCGCCGAGATGCCGGGCATCTACACCGGCGACGATTATGACCTGGTGGGGTTTATCATCGGGGCGGTGGAAAAAGACCGGGCTATGATGGGCAAGACCATCGCCGCCGGCGATGTCATTATCGGCCTGCCGTCCAGCGGACCGCACACCAACGGCTATTCCCTGGTGCGCCGGATTTTCGGCGAGACGAAGGCGAAGCTGGACGTCTATTATTCTGAGCTGGGGCGGAAGCTGGGGGAAGCCCTCCTCGAACCGCACCGCTGCTACTACAATGAGTTGAAGCCCCACCTCCCCGTTATCAAGGGCCTGGCGCACATCACCGGCGGCGCCTACTACAAAAATATCCCCCGCATCCTCCCCGAAGGCCTGACCGCCCGGGTGAACCGCAAAGCCTGGACGGTGCCGCCCCTTTTCCCGCTGATTCAGAAGGCGGGCAACGTTGATAGTAACGAGATGTACCGCGTCTTCAATATGGGCATCGGGATGGTGGTGGTCTGCGCCCCGCCGAATGTGACGAAGATTACCAGCGTCCTGCCCGAGGCTAAAGTGATTGGGGAGGTGGTCAAGGCGGTGGGGGACAAGAGAATAATTATTGAGTAGAGCGGAAATCCTAAATTCTACGCTCTAGAGGTTGGCGCTTCGCTATTGTCATTGCGAGCGAAGCGAAGCAATCTCGGTGGATTCAGATTTCACTGGGATTGCCACGTCCCGATTTCATCGGGACTCGCAATGACAGAGGAGCGAAATCCCGGACTCTAATTTGGAGGACGAATGGCTAAACTATCGGAACAACAAATGCTGAAGAAGCTGGAGAAATTCAATACCCCGACAGTGGGCAACATTGTGGCCACATTTGCGGCCAGAGACCCGCTCTGCCTGGGCATTTACCACCCGTGGTATGGGCGGTGGTACACAGACCAGTCCGTGCGCTGCATTTACCCGGAGCTTGGCCCGCGCATCGGTTATGCCGTTACCGTGGTCTATTCCCTTCCTGACCCTGACTACAAACGCTGGTCATTCACCGACCTGATTGACGTGTTTGGCAAAACGAAGAAACCCATCGTTCTCGTTTGCCAGCAGGACTTTCCTCCGGACCTGCTCCCGAGGAACGGACTCTTCGGCGGCATAATGACCGCCACCTTCAAAGCCTGCAGTGTGATTGGGGTGGTGACCAACGGGCCCAGTCGAGACGTCGATGAAATCCGTAAGCTGAATGTGCAGTACATTATGAGCGGAGTCACCTCCGGTCACGGCGAGTTTGCCATACGGGCCATAAATGTGCCGGTCTCCGTGGCTGGAATGGACGTTGCCCCGGGGGACCTCATTCATATGGACGAGAACGGCGCCTGCAAATTCCCGGCCGACCGGCTGGCGGATGTGTGCCGCAATATCGAAGAAAAGACGGCCTTCGAAGACAAGTGGGTGGACAGCATCCTTAATGCCAAAAACATCGAGGAAATCAAAGCCACCTTCCCGCCAAAGAAAGCAAAGTAAGGCTTTTGGTGATAAGAATGCCCCCTCTTTTTGGAGATGAGCTTGAAAACCAGCGCCGACCAGATTATCCAGAAACTCAAGTCCCTCGCCAACCCGAAGAATGTTGAGGGGATGGCGCGGTTTGGCATCAGTCCCAATAATACCCTTGGTATCTCCGTCCCGGTTCTAAGAGACATCGCCAAAGAAACGGGCAAAGACCACCAGCTCGCCCAGGAACTCTGGGCCTCCAGTATTCACGAAGCCCGCATCCTCGCCTGCTTTATTGATAAGCCGGAGATGGTGACTGAGTTGCAGATGGAAAGCTGGGTGAAAGACTTCGACTCCTGGGATGTCTGTGACCTCTGCTGTAGCGACCTTTTTGACCGGACGAAGTTTGCTCACCAGAAGGCGGTGGAGTGGAGCGGGCGGGAGGAGGAGTTCGTCAAGCGGGCTGGCTTTACCCTGATGGCGGCTCTCGCGGTGCACGATAAGAAAGCCTCGGACGCTGATTTCCTCAAATTTCTGCCTATCATAAAACGAGAGTCTACCGACGAGAGGAATTTCGCCAAGAAAGCAGTGAACTGGGCTTTGCGGAACATGGGCAAAAGAAACCTCGATTTGAATAAGATGGCAATAAAGACTGCCGAAGAAATCCAGAAAATCGATTCCAAAAGCGCGCGCTGGATTGCCGCCGACGCTCTCCGTGAGCTGACTGGCGAGGCAGTCCAGAAGAAACTAAAAGAGTAAAATAGTAATTGGAGGAAAAAATGCGAGCCATCATCAGTGTTTCTGACAAAAGTGGGGTCGCCGATTTCGCCAGGGAGCTGAGCAAGCTGGGGTTTGAGCTTTTCAGCACCGGCGGCACCAAGAAGTCGCTGGCCGAAGCAAAAGTTCCCGTCCACAGCATCTCGGACATCACGGGCTTTCCCGAAATTCTCGATGGCCGGGTCAAGACCCTGCACCCGATGGTGCACGGCGGTCTTCTCGCCCGGCGCGACCTGCCGGCCCATATCGCCGAGCTGAAGGCTAACAAAATCACCCCCATCGATATGGTGGTGGTCAACCTCTACCCCTTCGTCCAGACGGTGAGCAAAGAGGGCGTCACCATGGCCGACGCGCTGGAGAACATCGATATCGGCGGCCCGACGATGCTCCGCGCCGCCGCCAAGAACTTCCCCGCCGTCATCGTGGTCGTCGACCCGGCGGACTATCAGCCCGTTCTGGAAGGGCTGAAGAAAGGCGCCCTCCCACTGGAGGAGCGCAAGCGGCTGGCACAGAAGGCGTTCCAGCATGTCGCCGTCTATGACACGGCAATCTCACAGTACCTGCGCCAGGGCGTCGAGGGTTTCCCGGAGCAGATGACCTTTGCCATGCAGAAGCGCCAGGGCCTGCGCTACGGCGAAAACCCGCACCAGTCGGCGGTTTTCTACTCCGAGCTGGCGGTTGGGGTCACCAGGGACACGGGTATCACCTTTGCTAAGCAGGTCTGGGGTAAAGAGCTTTCCTTCAACAACATCCTCGATGCTGACGCGGCCTGGGGTGTGGTCTGCGACTATGCCGCGCCGACGGTGGCCATTATCAAGCACACCAACGCCTGCGGTCTGGCCAGCCACAATGATATTGCCGAGGCTTATCGGCGGGCGCTGAGCGGCGACCCCGCGGCGGCGTTCGGCGGCATTGTTGCCATTAATAGAAAGGTGGACGCGGCCGCCGCCAAGGAGATTGCCAAGACTTTCTACGAGATTGTCATCGCGCCGGATTATGAGCCGGAAGCAGTCGAAATCCTGAAGAAGCGAAAAGACCTGAGAATACTCATCGCCGAGCTGCCGCCTGGATACGGCAAGGCGCTGCCCGGCTACATCGATATCCGCCGGGTCAAGGGCGGCTTCCTGGTGCAGGCGTCGGACACGGTGCCGGAAGACAGGGTCAATATGAAAGTCGTTTCCAAGCGTCAGCCGACCAAGGCGGAGGTGTCCGACCTGCTCTTCGCCTGGCGCGCCGCCAAGCATATTAAGTCGAACGCCATCGTCCTGGCGAAGGACAAGACGCTGGTGGGTATGGGCGCCGGTCAGCCGAGCCGCATCGTCAGCACCCAGATTGCCAAAGAGCGCGCTGGCGACCGGGCAAAAGGCAGTGTATTAGCCTCCGACGCCATGTTCCCCTTCCCGGACGTGGTCGAGTCAGCGGCGGGGGGCGGCGTCACCGCCATCATCCAGCCCGGCGGGTCAATCAGAGATGAGGACTCCATCAAGGCGGCGGACAAATACAATATGGCGATGGTCTTCACCGGCGAGAGGCACTTTCGCCACTAGAGGAGAGGGTGATTGGGATGAAAGATACTGAAATTAAGAAGAAAGTCCGGGAAGGTTACGCCAGGATTGCCACGAAGAAGACCTCTTGCTGTGCGCCGACATCTTCCTGTTGCGGCGGCAGTCTGCCGGAAACCATAAGCAAATCGATTGGCTACTCCGAGGCCGAGCTTGGCTCCGTGCCGGATGGGGCCAACCTGGGACTGGGCTGCGGCAACCCGGTGGCGCTGGCATCTCTGAAAGAGGGCGAGACGGTCCTCGACCTGGGGTCGGGGGCGGGGTTCG
>JBGOXU010000093.1:0-5449 GCA_041479305.1 Dehalococcoidia bacterium | reverse complement strand
CCCAGGTGGTGCCGTAATGGACGGTGGTGACATTGGTCGTCGCGCCCATCGGCTTGAACTCCTTGTTATACTTGTCCTTGCTGACGTCCTGCGCTTCGTCCACCTCGAGGAGTAGGTGCGCGGTGTTGCCGACCACGTTGGCTGATTCATCGGCGGAGAGGAAAATTGCCCGCGCGTTGCCCAGTCGGATGACATAGCCCAGCTCCGCCGCCCATATTCCGCCAAAACCGGCGTCGTTCAGCCGGTCCTTGAGTCGCGACATCGAGATGACGGTCTGGGGCTTGAAGGTGGGCGAGCACTTCACCAGGTCCTGCGGCTCAGCCATGAAGAGGGTCAGGAGAAGCATCTCCAGTTGGGCCGATAGCTCATTCTTGCCGCCCTGGCGGGCAATCTCCACCGAGAAGGTGAGACCTTTTCGGCCAAAGACACTATCCAGGATGGCGCGGGCGACTTCTTGCTGATAGGAACGGAGGGTAATCATAGAAATACAAACTCTAATACCTAAACTCTAAAGCCTAAACCCCCGCCATTTCCCCTGTTTAGAATTTCGGATTTAGGATTTAGGATTTCTTCCCAATGGCTGTCCCAATGCTAATCCCCAGCGGCAAAGCGACATCCCGCAGCACATTACCTATTGCCTCCTTCAGACCCTTTCTCTGCTCTTTGGTCAGGTCATAGCTGGTCCTAACCAGCCCCGCTAGAGTACTGGTCGCTTGCATAATAAGTTTGATATTCTCCGGGTCTTTTCCCAGAATCGACTTAATCTTAACCCTCAGTAACGCAATCTCATCATCAATGCCGTTAACGCCTGAAGCCAGCTCAAAGTCCATCTGCTCTGTCTTATTAAAGACCTCGGAGTAGAAGCCATGCGTTCTAGCGTTCTGATTGCCCTCTTGACCGCCTCTTTGCCTCCTTGCTTCCTTTCCCATGTGGTTTTTCTCCCTCCTTCAGCTGCCTGGCAGTAGCTAAGACGATGATGTGGGCCGCCATGTCCCATCTCTGACCTTCTACGGCTAACCTTAATAGCCTCATATCACCCCTCCTTTACATAACTCGAAAAACGAATCACGCTCGATTAGCTTCGATTCGTTTCCCTTTGTAGATACCCACGGGCAGAGCCCGTGGCACTTACGACTCAAGCTTCGCTTGAATTAAGGCTTACATTCACCCACGGGCGAAGCCCGTGGAACTCTGCCCTTCGGGTTAGTTAGAATAATAGTACGTTTGTTCTACTTTGGCTACCGGATTTTGTCGCTTTTGCTTTATCGCAGACGCCGTTATAGAATAACGGGAAGGATTGAAATGACCACCGCCAGACAGCTTTACCAGCTCCAGGAACTCGACATTGCGATTGATACCGAGGAAAAGGCGCTAAAAGACAGGACCAGCCAGGTGGGTGAGACCCAGGCGCTAATCGATGCCCGGAACAAGCTCACCTCAGCCCGGCAGCAACTCAACGAGCTGAAGAAAAAACAGCGGGCGAGCGAAGGGGATGTCGACGACCTGGCGAGTAAAATCCGCGCCGCCGATGAACAGCTTTACAGCGGCCGCATCCGCAACCCCAAGGAGTTGGCCAGTCTCAAGCAGGAGATGGATGCCTTCAAAGCCAGGCGCGACAAGCTAGAGACCGGTCTCCTCGAGCTGATGGACCAGGTCGAGGCGACGCAAAAGGACATTACCACTGCCACGGTTGAGGTCAAGAAAATCGAGTCCGAATGGCAAAGCCACCAGCAGAAGCTCGCCGCCGAGATAGCGACAATCAAAGCTAAACTCGCCGACCTGAAGCAGAGGAGTCAAGCGCTCGCCGGCGAAATTGATGCTAAGTCGCTTGAGCTTTACAACCACCTGAGAAAAGCCAAGGGGCAGGCAGTGGTCCGTGTGGAGCAGGGCATCTGCCGCGGCTGCCGCATTTCCCTGCCCTCCAGCGACCTCCAGCAGGCGCGGAGCGGCAACCTGGTGCACTGCAGCAGCTGCGGACGCATTCTTTTCTTACCCTGAAGACTGAAAGACGACTTCGTGAACAATACCAAAATATATTACGGGTGGTATGTCACCATCGCCTGTGCGGTGGCGGCGCTTTGCCTGGGCGGCATTGTCTGGACCTTCGGCGTTTTCTTCAAACCGCTTGAGAACGAGTTCGGCTGGAGCCGGACCCTTATTTCTTCCGGCTATACCGCCTTCCTCCTCGGCCACGCCATCTCTATCCTGGTTGCCGGCCGGCTGGTGGATAAGTACAGCCCCCGCCCCATCCTCTTTGTCAGCGCCGTAACGGGCGGGCTGAGCGTCGCCCTCGCTAGCCTCATCCACAGCGTCAATGAGCTCCGCTTCTTCCTGTTCCTCGCCGGGATGGGCACGGGCGCCAACTGGTCGGTGCCAGCGGCTGTCGTCCAGCGCTGGTTCTACGGGAGAAAGCACGCTGGTGTGGCGCTCTCGATTATGGTTACAGGGCTGGGTGTCGGCGCCCTCGTTTTTGCGCCGCTCATCAATTATCTCATCCTGAGTTATGGCTGGCGGACATCATACCTTGTCGTCGGCATCATTTTCTTTGTCGTCGCTTCGCTGGCGACCATTTTTATCAGGCCAAGTCCGTCAGAGAAGGTAAGCAGCGTGAACGGAAAGAAAGTTGCCGTTGAAGTTGAAGGCTGGTCGACCCGCCAGGCGATGGCTACTGCGGCCTTTGCCGGTATCATTTTCCTTTTCTGCATCGGCGATATTTCTTTCATGCTGATTAGTGTGCACCTCATCCCACACGCTCTTGACGTAGGGATTTCGCCGACATTGGCGGCGAGCGCGCTGGGGCTGATGGGCGGATTTTCGATACCGGGCCGGCTTAGCGGCGGATTTCTGGCGGAAAAACTGAGCTGGGAAAGACTGCTTGCCTATTCTTCCTTCGGGATGGCGGCATCCATTGTCTTGCTTATCTTCATGAAGACGTCCTGGGTTCTCTACCTCTTCGTGTTCTTACACGGCCTTTTCTTCGGTGTCAGGTCGCCAGCAATGATTGGCATTCTGAGCAGCTTCTTCGGAATGCGGTCGTTTGGAGCGCTTATCGGGATTACCGGTGCTATCACGGTAGTTTTCGGAGCGATGGCACCGTATCTGGCGGGCTTCATCTTCGATACCACCGGCAGTTACTTCTGGGCATTTATGCTCCTGATGGTGGCGCTGGTCGCCGCCGGCGTGGTGGCGAAAGCAATTAAGAAACCAGTCACGAGATAGGACATCACCCGCCCTTTCCCCCCGGTTTTTGGAGTTTGTAGAGTTTATGGAGTTGTTTCCGGCTTGAACAACTCAACAGACTCAATCAACTCAATGCACTCGCGGTGGAGAGGGGGATTTAAGGGGGTGAGGTCATTGACTCGTCACCAAGCTCGTAATAGGCTATAATTAGAGTGGTCAAGTAGACCGGGTGACCGCCCCGATTGTATCGGGGAGGAAAGTCCGAGCTCCCCCGGGCAGGACGCTGGGTAACACCCAGGAGGGGTGACCCTACGGACAGCGCCACAGAAACATACCACCCCGACTTGTCGGGGCAAGGGTGAAATGGTGGGGTAAGAGCCCACCAGCGACCGGGTGACCGGTCGGCTGGGCAAACCCCGTCCGGAGCAAGACCAAATAAAGGGACAGAGGGACGCCCGGCCCGTCCCAGGGTTGGTCGCTCGACCCCGATAGTAATATCGGGGCTAGATAGATGGTCACCATCCCGATGATGTCGGGACACAGAACTCGGCTTACAGGTCTACTTGACCCCTACTCCTTCAGAGCGCCGTCCGCCGGCAGGTACCGCCTTTCCGCCCTTCTCACCAGGCTGGCAATAGCCACGCGGGCATTCCTCTTCATTGGCGGGCCGTGCCCGAAGCAGATGATTTGAAATGCCAAAAGGGGAATAGCCCAGCCGCGCCATCTCCCTAACAATTCCGTTGGCCCTCCCTCTGAATCCCGTGTCCACCAGCGCCAGGGTCTCCCCCACCAAAAGATAGACATTGGCGCCCCACATTCTCGCCCCGAGGCTGCCGGAAAAACGATGGATGCCTTCTGTCACCAGCATAGCTACTAAAATTTAAGCCGCCAGTGCCAACCTGTCAAATCCACGAAGAAACAGGACAAAGTACCAAGCCTAAAGTACGGCCAAAACACCCTTCCTGACATTATTTTTGTGGCCCTACTTATTGACAAGACGCATAGTCGGGACTATGATATATGACAGATGGCAGAAAAGATAAACAAAACCAGGGAAGAGCTTCTGAACGAGCTGGAAAAATTGCGCCAGCGCGTTGCCGAGCTGGAGAAGTCCAATATCGCTGAACGAGAGGAGACGAGCAAAGCTTTTCGTGCTTCCCGGCGTAAACAGCGCACCAGCACTGCCGAACTTCGCAAGTCTGAACCAGGTCGTAAGCAGCTTCAAGCTACTCTGCGTGTCTCTGAAGACAAACTCGAGGAATCTGAAGAAAAATTCCGCAGCCTGATAACTAACCTTAAACTAGGTATATCCCGGAGCACCCCGGAGCCAGGTGGAGTCTATCTGAAAGTCAACCCGGCAATGTCTGAAATCACCGGCTACTCCCGGGAGGAACTGCTTAAGATGAAGGTGGCTGACCTGTATTATCATCCTGAGGAAAGGAAAGCCGCCCTGGGAAAAATTATGGCAGACCCGCACCAACCGGTGGAAACAACACTGAAGAAAAAAGACGGCACGGTGAGAATGGTTTCTATTAAAGGCGCTCCGGTAAGGGACAGCTGGGGTAGAATCCGGTACTTTGATGCCATCATTGAGGACATTACCGAGCGGAAGCAGGCGGAGGATGCTCTGAAGCAATCAGAAGAAAGATTTAAGAAAGCCTTTCACTCCAGCCCGGTGGCAATGCGTCTTATCGGGCTGGAGAGCGGACGCATGGTTGACGTCAACGAATACTTTTTGAAACTCGTCGGTTATTCTCGCGAGGAAGTCATCGGTCATACCACACGCGAACTGGACATCTTGAGAGAGAAAGAAGAAGCGCATCTCGAAAGGGTCAGGATTCTAAAAGAAACGGGGAGAATCACCGACCTGGAAATCAAGGTCTACACCAGGGCGGGGGAAGAGCGCATTTGCCTAATGTCCAGCGAACTGCTTCTTTTGGACGGCAAAGAGTATTCCTTAAGCGCATTGAAAGATATTACAGAGCTAAAGAAATCAGAGGAGGCGCTCCGCCGCTCAGAGGAAAAACTGCGCCTCGTCTTTGAATCGGCCGGCATCGGCATTGCCGTAACCAATCTTAGCGGCGCGATTACGGAAGCCAACTCCAGAATGGTGGAGACGCTCGGTTTCAAGTCCCGGACCGAGCTAGTCTAGTGTTTCATAAACAGCTCTACAACGAGCGAGCTTGTCAAGAATAGCTTTGGCAGAGGCTTTCCACACCAACGGTTTAGGGTTGGCATTGGACGTTGTCAGGTACTCCTCAATGGCATG
>JBGOXU010000092.1:0-5459 GCA_041479305.1 Dehalococcoidia bacterium | reverse complement strand
TAGCCCTTCAGCTTATCGAAGTGCGCCTGGCACTCCGGGCAAAGGTAATCGGCGCTTTTCGGCGCGGCGTCCGCCACTGGCTGGCAACTTGGCTGTTTGCAGTCGAGCAGCCGGAGCGGGTTGCGCTCCATCCGGACCTGGCAGTCGGCACAGAGACCGGCGGCGTGCTTGGCATAATACTCCTTCAAGGCGCGCAGGTAGTCCGGGCGGCACTTCTTGCAGCCGATGCTGTTGAGGAGCAAAGCCAGCTTGCTCAACTCCAGCGAGTAGAAGAACTGCCAGGCAAAATCGATGACTTCCGCGTCAATGGCGGGGTCGATATCGCCCAGCGCTTCGATGCCGAACTGGTGGTGCTGACGGTAGCGGCCGGCCTGGGGTCGCTCGTAGCGGAAGGCCGGAATCAGGTAGAAGAGGCGGACGGGCTGGGGGAGGTTCGTCATCCCGTGCTCGAGGTAGGCGCGGCAGGCGGAGGCGGTGCCTTCGGGTCGCAAGGTGAGTTGGTTGCCGCCCTTATCGGCGAAGGTGTACATCTCCTTTTCGACGATGTCTGTGCCCGTGCCGATGCCGCGCTGGAAAAGCCCGGCGTCTTCAAAGACGGGGAAATCGATGCGCTCGTAGCCATAGAGCTGGCACACACGGGCGATTTTCTGCTCGATGTGGCGCCAGTAGGGCTGCTCTTCGGGGAGGATGTCTACCGTGCCGCGCGGCGCTTGATACAACATAAGACCTCAGCGAGCTATCAGCAATTTCTCAATAGGATACGGTATTCAGGGCGATTTTGTAAAGGCGGCGGGGGAGACTACGTCACCTTCTTGAAATACCACTTATACAGCAACTGCATATCGTCGGGGAAAAGGCCGAGGCGGTCGCCGTTGTTGACTTTGCGGCTCAGCGCCGAGTATTCGCCGTTGAGGAAGATGTTGGGTCCCAGGTCTTTGTCCGGGATGCCGATGCGCCGCGCCACATCGGTAATAGTATCGCCTTTGTTGACCTTGATGTGAACAATGGACTCGCGGGCGGGGTCGAGGTTACCGGTGAAGCGGCGGAGTTTGCCGTAAAGGTGGACTTCAATCAATCTAACCGCCACCAATCATCGGGAAGATGCCCACCCGGTCGCCATCCTTGAGAACGTAATCGTCTCTCTGGTGCTTGCCGTTGACCATCACCAGGCTAATTTCTTTGCCCGGCAGGTTGAGTTCGGCAACCAGCGTGCCCACATCAGTGCGTTTGTCCAGTGGCATCACCAGCACGCCTTCCTTCTTCGCCTCCGGGTGCAGGTCGCGCAGATAGGCGAACAGTCTCACTTCAATCTTTCCCATCTCCATCTCCTCCCCCGTAGTTCCAGTATAGTCCCGCTGTCCCGAAAAAGACAAGCCCCGAAGTGGCCTGGCCGGCCCGGTCGGCTTTGGAGGAATATGACCTCACCCCCGTATCAATCCCGTGTCAGGTCCCGATTTCTTCGGGATGGCGACAAAGTCGCTCACACGGGACAGGGTACGGGGCAGGGAGAACCCCTCAGGGTGAACCCCGCTTCTTGCTTCCACTGTCATTGCGAGGGGGCTTTAGCCCCCGTGGCAATCTCAATGAACAATGACCGCTGGGGATTGCCACGTCGCTGCGCTCCACGCAATGACATTCTGAGGCCCCTCTTGAACGCCCCAGCTATCAACAAGACAAGCCCCTCCATCCCTCCGCAGAAGGGCGAAGGGGCTTGCGTCCGTCTCAAGAATCGCGCCTAGCGGCCGCGATGCACCTTGTCCAACTCCGCATCCGTAACATCGAAGACGACGTTGTGGGGCGGGAGCTTTTCATACTTCATAAACTCGGGGATGCGGTCGTCCGCCTTGGTGAAGCCGGCCGCCTTGTTGAAGGCGCGCTCCGTGGCGATGATTTCGCCGCCGATGCGGGCGACGTCATCGGTCGTCCACTTCGTGCCGAGGATACCGTTGCACTCCTCGACCATCCCCTCCATCCCCGAGGGAATGTCCAGAATAGCGAAGGAGATGAAGAGACAGTGGCCAGTGCTGTCGATGAAGGCGGTAGCATCCTGGAAGCCGCGCGAGACTTTGGCTTTGTTGGTCTTGAACGGGTCGAGCTTGCCGCTCACGCCCAGAATCTCCGGCGCGATAGTGTAGCCGGCGGTGTGGTCGGCGCCCATCGGCGTAGTGGCATAGGTGATGCCAATGCCTTTGATGGCGCGCGGCTCGTAGGCGGGCATACCCTGTCCCTTGGTCGTGGGACAGCGGACGATGCCGTAGGTGGCCGCCGTGACCGCCGCGCCGCTGCCGAGGATGTGACCCAGCGGCGTACCCTGGCCAATCTCATCCAACATCTTGATGGCTTTCTTGCCATCGCCGAACTTGGCCAGGCCGGCTTCCATCGCCACGCCGAGCGTCACGCCGGCTTCGATGGTGTCCAGGCCGTAGTCGTTGCACATCCAGATAAGCTGGCCGGTGAAGTCCAGGTCATCGATGCCGCAGTTGGCGCCCAGCGACCAGACCGACTCATATTCCTGGACGGAGACCAGCTCACTGCCGTCTTTCTTGGGGTAGACGTTGGAGCACTTGATGACGCACCCCGGCGAGCAGTTATGACCCGTCGCCCCCACCCCGCCCCGCTCTTTGCACACCTTGTTGATGGTCTCGCCGGAAATCTTGGACGCCCCCTCGAATCTACCCGAGCTGAAGTTGCGGGTGGGCAGGGCGCCGGCTTCGTTCAGCACGTTGACCAGAGCGGCGGTGCCGTAGGTATTCAGCGTGCCGCCCGGCTTGGTAATGGCGTGCTCCAGGAGGGCGTTGGCCAGTTTCTTGCGCCCGGCGTTGAAGACATCCTTATTGGCGATGGGCACCGGAGCCGACCCCTTTTCATCGAGGATGATGGCTTTCAAGCCCTTGCTGCCCATCACCGCCCCCAGCCCGCCGCGGCCGGCATATCGGCTGGGGCGATTCTCGGGGTCATTGACGCAGACGCCGGCCATCGACATCAGTTTCTCGCCGGCGACGCCGCAGGCCATGATGCCCACGCTGCCGCCGAACTTCTGGAACATCATCGGATAAGCTTCATATAGACCTTTGCCGGCAAACTCATCGGCGGGCAATAGCTCGGCGCCGGTCTTGTCCACCTTGAGCAGGTAGAACTTGCCCTTATCCTTCGGCTGGCCCTCGACGATGATGGCTTTCAGTCCCAGCTTGGCCATTTTCTCCGGAGCCACGCCACCGGAGTTCGACTCTTTGATGCCGCCGGTCAGCGGCGATTTGCCGCCCACCGAAATGCGTCCGGACGATGGCGCACCCGCGCCGGTAACGATGCCCGGGGCGAAGGTCAGCTTGTTGTTCGGCCCCAGGGGGTGGCAGGTGGGGGGCACCTCGTCAAAGGTGATGGTGGAAGTCAGGCCCCGCCCGCCCAGCTGCCGGTACTTCGCCGGCACGTCCTCGAACTTGGTCGTGAGTTTGGTCATGTTCACGCGCAGGATTTTGCCCATTGTCACCTCCTACTGAATTTCAATCCGGTATGTATAAAATAATCGATAATCACGCGGCTGTCAATAGAGTAAAAGAAGATTTTCCAAAATTCTCTTGTTTTCGAATGAAAGTCCGCATTTTGACTTATCTCTTCATCTCCTTGTGAGTTGGAGGACCCACCAAGCATAGTTATTTCCAGGATTCAATTGCAGGAACTAGTGCTTAGTTGCACAAGTCCGCGTAACAGCCTGACTGCCTCAGTCTGGAGCTTGAGATTCTTCCCCTTCTCTGGAAGGGTCAGAATGACACTCAGTCTCTGTCACCCTGAGCGGAGCGAAGGGTCTCACCTTATGCGACTCGCTAACGCCAATTTCTGCAAGCAACCACTAATCAACCCGGTAACGCCTGATGACAGACTCATCAAGTTCAATGCCCAGGCCAGGCTTCTTCCCCATGCTGATATAGCCATCCTTATTTATGTTTACCGGCTCCTCCAGCAGGTTTTCTCGGAGCGGGTTATGGTTACGGTCAAATTCCTGGAACAGGCTGTTCGGTATGGAAGCGCTAAAGTGCAAATTGGCGACCAGGGCCACCGCCGAAGAAAAAGAATGCGGAACGCAGATAATGTTCCAGGCACTTGCCATAGCCGCAATCTTCTTCGCCTCAGTTATGCCACCGCACCAGGTGACATCAGGCTGGGCAATATCAAGGGCCTTATTGGTGAAAAGGTCACGAAAGCCATATCGGGTAAATTCGTTTTCCCCGGCGGCTACCGGGGTATCTATGGCGTCAGCCACGATGGCGCTGCCCTGAATATCCTCAGCGGGCACCGGCTCTTCAAACCAGAATATGTTGTACTCCTCCATCTTGCGCGCTATTCTTATCGCCTGGTAGGACGTATAGACATTGTTGCCGTCTACCAGCAGGTCGATTGAGTCGCCGATGGCTTCCCTGACTGTTTTCACTCTGGCAACGTCCTGCTCCTCTCTGAGCCGCCCGATTTTCATTTTGACCGCGGTGAAGCCTTCCGCAACGTATGAAGCGAATTCTTCCCCCAATTCCTTCAAGCCTTTACCTTCGGCATAGAACCCGGCGCTGGCGTAGGCCCGTATCTGCTCATAGCAGCCGCCCAGGAGGCGGTACAGGGGCATCCCGGCGACCTTCGCTTTGATATCCCACAGCGCGATGTCAATTCCGCTCATGGCCGCGATAATTGCCCCTTTGCGCCCGTGTTTTATTGAGCGCTGGTACATTTTTTCCCAGAGCTTCTCGACGTTGAGCGGGTCCTCACCGGTAAGGTAGTCTTTCAGTTCCTTTTCAATGATGACCCTGGTAATCAACGGCGGACCACCGAAGTAAGCCGCCTCACCGATGCCGGAAACACCTTCGTCGGTATCAATCTTGACCAGAACGGCACTGCGGTGGGGCAAGATATACGTGGCATCCATAATGGGTTTATCCAGTGGACAGGTGAGGACCATGGCTTCAACAGCGGTGATTTTCATCGACAACCTCCTTTGGTCTAGGCGGCCACCCGGCGCCAAATCGAAACAGTCCGCCCGGGGCGGAAGACTCTCTCATTCCTGTCATTCTGAACATAGTGAAGAATCCGTCCTTGAGATTCTTCGCCTATGGCTCAGAATGACAATCCTTTGTTCATTGCAACGACAAGAAGTCGGAAGCGGGCTATATCTTAACAAACTTCAGGATGCGCTTGGTCTTGACGATTTCGCCGATGTAGATATCGCCGCGGGAGTCAACCGTGACGGTGTGGCTGTTGTACAGGATTGTCTTGCCGCGGTGTGTCGCTCCCAGTGCCCAGACAATCTTGCCTTTGAAATCGCGGATGGTCAGGCGCGACTTCTGCGGACTCTCGACAACGTAGACCAGCTCGTTTTCTCTATCGACGTATAAGTCCTGGGGCCAGGTGAAGTCCGTCCACATCGTGATGAACTCGCCGTCCGGTGAGAAAAGCTGGATGCGGTCGGCATTACGGTC
>JBGOXU010000091.1:0-5477 GCA_041479305.1 Dehalococcoidia bacterium | reverse complement strand
CCTCCACGTTCATCGAGACGCCGTGCAGAACACGGATGACGTTGAGGTAGGTGACCTCGATGTTGTTCAGCTTGAGCATGCTGTTTTACCAGGGGGGCTCGGTTAACCCGAGCCCCCCTTTTGTAACCTTACTTACCGAACCAGTCGAACTTTTCGTATTCAATGACCGGCGCGTCAATCCAGTCGCTTACCGGGGTAATCTTCCCACCCTTTATCTGGAAAACTCGCACCGATTTTGATAACCGGTTGTCTCCCGGAGTGTAGCTGACCGGGCCGTGCAGTCCGCCGACATCGTAGTTCTTCAGCTTTTGGATGCCTTGAGTCTCGATGGCTTGCCACGCTTTGGCATCGCCCTTGGCCAGCACATCGTAGCCGGCGTTCTGGACCGCCAGCTTCAAAATTTCGGCGATGACGAGGCTCTGCGCCCAGGAGGTAATGTAGTCCATGTTACCCTCGTCCTTCGGGTGGAGCTTACGCACGTATTCCGTCATCTTGGCCATTCCGGGGACATTCTCGCCCCAGCTGACGGTCGGGAAGACGCCGTAAGCGCCTTCAACTACATCCGCTCCAGCGATATCGACCAGCGCCTTGGTGATGCTGGCATGGCCCAGACCAACGGTCACCCCGGGATATAAGCCGAGGTCCTTGGCATTCTTCATGATGACCGCGGTGGGGGCGGGTGTGCTCGAGATATAGATAACGTCAGGCTTGAGTGCCTTGACGCGGGTGAGCGACTCCACTTCCGACGTGGTGGTGGAGGCATGCTCCTCGGTAGCCACAATTTCCACGCCCAGCGTAGCCGCCAGAGCTTTTGCGGCATCGCGCGCCCCGTAGCCGGTGGGGTTATTGAGCAGGTAGAGGGCCATCTTGGGCTTGCCGGTGCCCTTCCAGACGTTCTTCAGGTAGTATTGAGTGAAGATTGCCCAGTCATCGCCGTAGTCCGGCATTTGCCCGTAGACGTGCTTGGGTGGGCGGTAGAGGTTTGGTGCGGTGAATGAGGCCATACCGGGGAATCCGGCGCGGTTAGCGATTTCCATGGCGGCAGTGGCTTCTTTGGGAGAGGCGGTGCCCCAGATGAGCGCGCCCTCGTCCATGAAACGGTTGATAATGGTAACCACTTTGGCCGAGTCGTAGGCGCTGTCCAGCCAGATTGGCTCGATTTTGTAGCCGGCCACGCCGCCCAGCTCGTTATTAATATACTCGAAGGCGTCCAGGTTGGCGTGCCCCATCGGGCTGCCCTTTTCCGCCGCCGGACCGGTGGACGGCGTCATAAGACCGACCTTCAGCACCCCCGTGGGTTTGGGCGCCGGAGCGGGAGATGGCGCGGGTGCCGGAGCCGGAGCTGGCGCGGGTGCAGGCGCCGGCGCAGGGGCGGGTGCCGGTGCCGGGGCAGGTGCTGGAGTGGGTGCCGGTTTGGCGCAGGCGGGCAATAGCGCCAGCATCAACGCCAGAAAAACGATTACTGATAATACGAACTTCCTCATTTTACTTCCTCCTTTTTCCATTGGTCATTTTCGAGTTCAGTGCCATACTACATCAGTGTCCCCCTCCCTTCATTGCTAATAGGAAAACGGCCAGAGCCGGTAAGCTGACTTGAATAGCGACCAGCGGTGGGCCAGTCCCCTCGGTTCCAGGATGAGGAAAAGAACAATCGCCAGCCCGAAGAGCATCGGGGTGACGCCGGTAGCGAAGCCCGCCGGCAAGATTTTCGTGCTCTCCAGGAAAGGCACCACCATCACCATCAGTGTTTGCTGGAGCAGTCGTATGAAAATCACGCCCAGTATGGGACCGAGCGTCGTGCCCAGCCCGCCAATGATTATCATACCGATGTACAGGATGGACTCGCTCAGGGTGAAGTTCTCCGTCGTTATTGAGCCGGTCCAGTGGGCCAGGAGCGCACCGGCAATTCCCGCCATGAAACAGCCGATGAAGAAAGCGAGCATCTTGTAGAAGAAGAGGTTAATCCCCATCACCTCGGCCGCCAGGTCGTTATCGCGGATGGCGACGAAAGCTCGTCCCAACCTCGTGCGCGCGATGTTCTTGGCGAAGAAGACGCACAGCGCGGCGATGGTGATGATGAGATAGTACTGGCTTGACCGGCTTGAGAACTCAAAACCCCCGATGGACGCATACGGCACCGTAATACCGGTAAAGCCGCCGGTAATGCCCCAGTGGTTGATGACCCAGATGATGATGAACTGGGCGGCGATGGTGGTGATGGCCAGGTAGAAGCCTTTGACTCTCACCGAAGGTATGCCGAAAATCAGCCCCACCACCCCGGCCATAATTCCGGCAGAGACCAGGCCGACGAGGAACGGCATCTCGAATCGATTCGTCAGGACGGCAGAGGTGTACGCCCCCACCGCAATGAATCCGGCGTGCCCGATGGACAGCTGACCGCAGTAGCCGATGAGGAGATTCAATCCTGTGGCGGCAATCAAGGTAATGCCGATGAGATTAGCCACACCCAGCCAGTATCTGCCCAGGTAGAGCGGCAGGGTGAACACCACTGCCAGCAGGACGAAGAAAAGCATCCAGTGCGTCTTGGTGCGCAGCATCGCCATATCGGTGGCGTAGCCGTAGCTTCTGACTCCGCTCGGTAGGCTCATCTAAATCCTTTCGATTCGCTCTTCGCCGAAGAGCCCGTAAGGTCGAATCAGCATCACGATAATAATAATAACGAAGGGAATAATATCCTTAACTCCTGGCCAGAGGAAGGGCGTCAGGTAACCGCCCCCCAGGCTCTCCGCCAGCCCGATGATGGGTCCGGCCAGCATCGCGCCGGGGAAGGAGTCCAGCCCGCCCAGGATGACCACGGAGAATCCTTTCAGCCCGGTCTCCACCAGCCCGTAGGTAATGCCCCCGATGCTCGAAATCAGGATGCCGCCCAGCGCCGCCACCACGCAGGCGAACATCCAGGAGCGGGAGAAAATCCGCGTCACCGGTATGCCGCAAGCCTGCACGGCTAGCTGGTCGTCAGCGGTGGCGCGCATGGCAATCCCCATCTTGTGGTAGCGGTAGAAAAGCGTCAGCAAAACAAAGGCAACGAGCGAAATCCCGGCCACCCAGACGTACTCCTGGGAGACGACCGCCGGCCCGATGTGTACCGGTTCCCGCGGGAAGAAGCGGGGCATGGCATCCACGCTCCAGGGCCAGATGAAGGTGACAATGCCTTCGATGAAATAGGCGACGCCCAGCGTTACCGTGATTAGTGCCAGGATGGGCTGGGCGATGAGGGGTCGCAGGGCGAGGCGCTCGATGACCCAGCCGAGAAATAAAGCAAAAAGTATGACGAGAGGGAAGCCAATCCAGAGCGGCAGCTTGGCCTGGACCAGCATGCTGTAGGTGAACCACGAGGAGAACAGGACGATTTGCCCCAGCGCCAGGTTAGCCACGCTGCTGGACTTCCAGACGACGACAAAGCCGAGGGCAATGAGGGCATAGACCATACCCACGGCGATGCCGGTGATGAATAACTGTAAGAACTGGGCCATTTACTTCGCCTCTTCCTGAACGCTCCTGATTTTGAGGCCGGTGGTGACCTCGCCCTTCCGGCCGTCGCGGTAGGTCACGGGGGCTTTGACATTGACCTCTCGACCGTCTTCATAGATTGTCTTGATGAGGTCGCGGTAGCGGTCTTCCATAAACTCGCGCCTTATTTTGCGGGTGCGGGTAAGCTCGGCTTCATCAGCATCGAACTCCTTGTGGAGCAGGACGAACTTCCTGACCCGCGCTGGCTCCGGCAGGTAGCTGTTCACCCGCTCGAGGTCTTTGCGGATGAGATTAGCCACCTCTTCCTTCTGAGAGAGGTCGACGAAGGTGGTGTAGGGGATGCGGTTACGCTCCGCCCACTTGCCGACCATACTGAAGTTGATGTTCAAAATAGCGGAGACAAAGTCCTTGTCCTTGCCGCCGATGACCATCGCGTCTTTGATGTAGGGGCTAAAGCGCAATCGGCCCTCGACGTACTGCGGGGCATACTTCACGCCCGATTTTAGCTGGCCGAGGTGGTCGAGTCTATCGATGAAGAGGAGATGCCCGTCCTCATCGACGTTCACTGCATCGCTGGTGCGGCACCAGCCGCAGCACAGCGTCTCCGCTGTCTTGACGGGGTTCTTGTGATAACCGGTGAACATGCAGTTGCTCCGAACCAGAAGCTCACCGTCGTCGGTGACTCTGACCTCAGTCCCCAGTGACGGCCGGCCCACGCTCTCAAACTTGATTTCGCCTTTACCGTGGGAGGAAATTAGCCCGGCCTCGGTGCTGCCGTAGTTCTGCCTCAGCTCGATGCCGATGGCGTGGATGAGGCGAAAGGTGTCCAGGCTTAGCACTGAGCTTCCGGTAACGGCAAACCTGACTTTGCTCAGGCCGAGGCGGTCTTTGAGCGCGCGGAAGAGGAGCAGGTAAGCAATGCCGTAGAGCGCCTTCCAGAATAGGTTCGGCTCTTTACCCCGGAACCTGGTTTCAGCCACCTTGTAGCCGACGGGCATAAACAGCTTGTAGGCTAGGCGCTTTAATGGGTGGGCGTCAATCATCTTGACCTGGATTTCGCTGACCAGGCTTTCCCACTGCCGCGGCCCGTAAATCACAAAGTTGGGTCCCACTTCCCTCGTGTCCTCGGCGATAGTCCCCGGCTCCTCGGGGAAGTTGAGCCGCGCGCCGGTAAGAAGGTGCGGGATGGTGGCGAAGAAGCTATCGCCCACCCACGCCGCCGGGAAATTGGAGATGAGGTCGTCGTTCTCATTGAGGGGGTAGCGACTGACAAAGACACGGGCGGTGTTGATGAGCGCCTCGTGGGTAAGGACGGCGCCCTTGGGCAGGCCGGTGGTGCCGGAGGTGTAATAGATGAAAGCGGTGTCATTACCTTTGCCCCTGGCGAGGTTTTCCTCGAACAGGATGGGGCGGCTTGCCCCGTAGCTCTTGCCCAGTTCGATGACCTCGTTGAAGGAGATAAGGAGGGGGTCGTCATAGTGGCGCAGGCCCTTGGGGTCCCAGTAGATGACCTTTTTTAGCGCCGGCAGTTGCGCCTTGATTTCGAGGAACTTATCCGTCTGCTCCTGGTCGTTGACGATGGCGAATTTGGCGCCGGAGTGCTCGGCGATGTACTTGACTTCGGAGGGGATGGAGTCGACAAATATGCCGGTAACGATGCCCCCCGCCGCCTGGGTGGCGAACTCGCCCCAGAACCACTCTGGCTCGTTATCGCCGATGATGCAGACGACATCGCCCGGCTGAAGCCCCAGGCTGACCAGCCCGAGGGAGAGGTGCTTGACCTTCTCGTAGTACTGCGACCAGCCATATCTCTGCCAGACGCCGAAGTTCTTTATGGACATGGCGGTGCGGTCGCCCCAGCGTTGAGCGTTGCGCTGGATGAGCCTGGGAATGGTGTCCCACTTCTCCATTTGTCGCGTGTCAGTCATCTCTCTAAAATAAAATACCTCCCCGCCTGGGAGGTATTCCTTGAGCTAGACTTACCT
>JBGOXU010000090.1:0-5586 GCA_041479305.1 Dehalococcoidia bacterium | reverse complement strand
CGCGCCTACCTCGAGCACGGGATGACGAACCTCCCCCAGCCCGTCCGCCTCTTCTACCTAATTCCGGCCTTCCGCTACGAGCGACCTCAGGCCGGCCGTTACCGCCAGCACCACCAGTTCGGCATCGAGGCGCTGGGCGATATTGACCCCGCGGTGGATGCGGAAGTCATCGATTTTGCCTGGCAATTCTTCTATTCTCTGGAGTTGAGCAAGCTGGCTTTGCTCCTCAACAGCATCGGCTGCAAGAAATGCCGCCCCAATTACCTCCGCGCCTTGAAGGAGTATTATGCCAAGCACGCCGCCGGTCTCTGTGCCGACTGCCAGGTCCGGATGGAGCGCAACCCGCTCCGGCTACTCGACTGCAAACAACCAAGTTGCCAGCCGGTGGCGGACGCCGCGCCGAAGAGCACCGATTACCTCTGCCCGGAGTGCCAGGCGCACTTCGATAAGCTGAAGGGCTACCTGACCGTCCTGCAAATCCCCTTCACCACCGACCACCGCCTGGTGCGGGGGCTGGACTACTACACCCGCACCGTCTTTGAAATCCAGCCGCGGGTGGCGGGGTCGCAGGGGACGATTTGCGGCGGCGGACGCTATGACGACCTCATCGAGGAGCTGGGCGGCAAGCCCAAGGCCGCCATCGGCTTTGCCATCGGCATCGAGCGCATCGTTTTGAACCTGAAGAAACAGGGCATCGCCATCCTAAACCTCCCCAAACCCGGGGTCTTCATCGCCAGCCTCGGCGAGCCGGCGAAGAACGAGGCAATCCGGCTGGCGCAGGGGCTGAGGCGGGAGGGCATCGGCGTGATTATGGCGACCGGCGAGAAGAGCCTGAAGGCGCAGATGCGCCAGGCAAACTCGCTCGGCGTCAAGCAGACGCTTATCATCGGCGAGGACGAGGTCAAGGCAAAGACCGCCGTCCTGCGCGATATGCAGAAAGCGGAGCAGAAGACCGTCCCCCTCGCTGACTTGGCCGGACTGCTACGGTCAGAATGACATACCGCCTGTCACCTGTGGCGAGGAGCGGTGACGAGTCATTGCGAGGAGCACATTCGCTTCGCTCAGTGTAAACTAAGGGACGAAGCATTCATGCCGAGTTCATGCCGAGGCAATCCGCCTGAGGCGGATTCTTCCCCTTCTTTGGAAGGGTCAGAATGACAAAGAAGGCAGAGACAGTGCGGTTACTTTCGCACACGGGCAAGAAGTAACTCGTTGTGCTAAAATGTCTCTAGTGTAGTGCATCTAACGCTTCGTTAGATTGCTTAGTAACCATACCGACGAAAGTCGGTATCCAGAGGTAGTCGCCTACGGACTGGATTCCGGCTTCCGCCGGAATGGAACGACATTATGGACTAACGCTATTTGCGATGCACCACACTGGTGTTCACGCCGAGGCGTTTTCGGCAAGCCCTTCGTTGCGCTCAGGGCAAGGAGTCTTTCTATTGGGCAAGGTGCTGTCCATCATCATACCCACCTACAATGAAAGGGATAATATTCAGCCTTTGGTGGAGAGGCTCCACCGTGTCCTGTCCGGCCAGAGCTACGAGGTTATATTCATCGATGATGACAGCCGGGACGGGACCGCCGAGGCCGTTCGGGAGATGGAGAAGCATTTCCCCGTCCGGGTTTTAGTCCGCAAGGACAAGAAAGGGCTGGCCTCAGCCGTCGTGGACGGCATCAGCTACGCCGCTGGCGACATTGTGGCGGTAATGGATGCTGACTTACAGCATCCCCCTGAGGTCATCCCTGCGTTGCTCCGGGGGCTGGAAAACGGGGCCGATGTGGCGGTGGCCAGCCGGTATGTCAAAGGCGGCGGGAGCGTGGGGCTGGGTCCTGTCCGGAAGCTGGTTTCCCGGGGGGCGGTGCTCATCGCCCACATCGCGCTTCCCGAAACGAGGCCGGTTCACGACCCCATGTCTGGCTTTTTTATGTTCCGCAAGCGGGTGGTCGAGGGAGTTGAGCTCAAGCCCACCGGCTACAAGATACTTTTGGAAATACTGGTGAGAGGCAAGGAGCAGAAGCTGGCCGAAGTCCCCTTCCTGTTCGCCTTAAGGGAGAAGGGCAAGAGCAAGCTGAACTTCAGGCAGCAGGTGGACTACCTGAGGCACGTCTACAGCCTGATGCAGCGCCGGCGCGAGCTGGTCAGGTTTGCCAAGTTCTGCCTGGTGGGCGGAAGCGGCGTGGTGGTCAACGAAGGTATCCTGTGGCTACTGACCGAATTTGGCGAGCTGAGATACTACATATCCTCAATTTTCGCCATCGAAGGCTCGATTATCTCTAACTTCGTGCTGAATGATTATTTTACCTTCGCAGACCGGCGCGCTGGCAAAACCGGGTCCTTTATGTTTCGCCTCTTGAAATTCAACACAACCTGCGTCGCCGGTGCCTTAATCCAGTACGGATTACTGCTTCTTTTCACCAGCGTTCTTGGCGTTAATTACCTCATCTCCAACCTCTTCGGCATCGCCGCGGCCACGCTGTGGAACTACCTGGTCAACGTGCTATGGACATGGCGATGAACAGACTGGCCAGGCTGAGCAAGAAGGAGTATTTCTGGATTACCCTCCTCACCTTGCTGGTCCTGGCGATGCACTTCTCGATTATACTCTACCCGAATAGTATCGTTCTGGACGAAGAGTTCTACGTCAATGATGCCCGGCATATCATCAGCGGCGATGCCACGCTCCGCGCTGAGCACCCTCCTCTGGGCGAGCTGCTGATTACCGCCGGAATGCTCGTGTTCGGGGATAATTCCCTGGGCTGGCGATTCTTTACCGTCCTCATGGGCAGCGCCAGTATCTTCCTGCTCTATCTTATCTGCCGGCGGCTGGCGATGTCCCGCCGGGCTTCCTTCCTGGCTGGCTTTCTTCTGGCGCTGGAGAACCTCACCTTCGTGCAGTCCAGCGTCGCCATGCTGGATGCTGCCAACGTTTGCTTTATGCTGCTCGCCTTCTGGCTGTATCTTAGAGGGGACTACCCGCTGGCGGCGGTGGCTGGCGCTTTCAGTGTCCTCATCAAGCTGCCCGGCGCTTTTGCCTTTATTGCCATCGGCCTCCACTGGCTCGTTGCCCGGCGGGACCGTACGCGCTTGTTCGTGCTGTCCATGGTGCTGGCGCCGCTCCTTTTCTTCGAATTGATGCCGCTCTTGGACTTTGCCATTACCGGAGAGCTGGTCAATCCCTTGAACCGAGTTGTCAATATGATAACGCTGAGCGGGAGCATCAAGTTCGCCACTTCCCCCTTCCACCCCAGCACCAGCCGCCCCTGGGAATGGCTCATCTTCCTTAAGGCAATGCCCTACAACTGGGACCCCGATTATCTGGCCGTTATCAGCCCCACCCTATGGGCACTGATTCTGCCCACTGTGGCCTACACATCTTACCTGATAAAAAAGGGCAGCGATGCCGCCCTGTTCAGCGTGCTGTGGTTTGCCAGCACCTACCTGGTCTTGATACCGCTGCAATTGATAACGGACCGGGTCACCTATGTCTTCTACTTTTTCCCCACTGTGGGCGCCGTCTGTATGGGCCTGGGGATGGGACTCTCTCAGCTACTTGGACTGTGGCAGAACAAAGGCAGAGGCAAGCTCCGGCTGACGGCGATATCGATATTCTGCCTGTACCTCTTACTACATGTGGCCGTTTTCCTATTGCTTTCGCCGGTTTTCTTCCGATGGGTACCGGCGGCCATACGTCGCCTGCTGTTTTAGTCAAGACCCAGCCTAAGGCCGCTCCCACCCCTATTGACTTTCCCCCCGCGCTAAAGTAAAATTCGCCACGTGGCTCTGAAAAAAGCCTTCTTTCTTAATCGTAGCGCCCCGATTTTTCTGCTTGCCCTCTTCCTGCTCGCCTCTCCCCTCCTCGCCGATGATGAAGTCAAATGGACGGAAGTCCCCATCCCCGCCCCGGGCAAAGCGGGCGGCTGGATGCTCGCCCCCGGCTCAGACGTCCAGCACCTCACCCTCGCCGCCGATGGCACTCTTTACGCCTACGGCAAAGGACTAACCAATACCCTGTACAAGTCGACCGATGAGGGCCGCACCTGGGCTTACACCGGCAATGTCCAGGACAGCATTGTCGACATCGCCACCCACCCCGGCGACCCCAATCGCGTCTACTACGCCACCACCTCGACCGTCATCCGGTCTCTAGATGGCGGCAAGACATTTGCTTCGCTCTTGCCCAATCCGGGCGGCGCCGGCGCGGGCAACACTGAAATCAGCTCAATCGCGGTGACACGGCTCACCGACAACATCATTGCCGTCAGCACCAGGGACACCGACGCGGGCCAGTCCGGCGGCGTCTACACCCTGGACGAAGACCAAGTCCTCCCCGCCTGGACGGACACCGGTCTGGTGGGCTATGACGTCTATGCCATCGCCTTCTCGCCTAACTACCTCGCCGACCGCAAATTGCTGGCCATCGCGACCAATGAGACGGACACTTTCGTCGTGAGCAAGGCGGGCGGGGCGGGATGGACAATCACCGCGCAACTTGACCGGGACAATGCGGGGGCATCTGTTCTGGTGGCTAACTCCGCGGCCATCGCCTTCCCCTCTGATTACGATGCCACCGACCTTGATTCGGTTTTCTTCGTCACGGTGGACACGGGGACGGGAAATGGCGATGTTTACAAGGTTGAGGACTCCGCCACCACTGACCTGAATGTCGGGTCGAGCTATGGTTTGAGCAATGCTGATGTCACCGGGCTGGCGGTCGCGGGCCAAGCCGCCTCACTGGTGCTGATGGCTGGCGCGGCCTCAAGCGGTCAGGTCTACTTCAGCAATGACGGCGGGGAAAGCTGGACGAAGAGCCGTAAAGAGCCGACGGGCGCGGCAAAGACCGGCGTCGCCCTGGCGCCGGACTTCGCTACCAGCGGCCGGGCCTATGCCGCCACGAGCGGGAACGACAGTGCCTTCTCCATAAGTCGAGACAAGGGCGCCATCTGGAACCAGACCGGCCTGATTGACACGACCATTGCCACCATTGTCGATTTTGCCCCTTCACCGGACTACGACCGGGACAGCGCCCAGTTCTTGCTGACTTTCGGCGGGGAGCACAGCCTGTGGCGGGGGGTGAGCGGCGGCTGGGAGAGAGTCTTCTCCAGCTCTTTGCCGAACGTGGACAGCCTCGACCTGGTCAAATTGCCGCCGCAGTACGGCAAGGGTAAACCGGTGGTCTTTCTGGCCGGAAGCGCGGGCGGCCAACCGGCGATGTGGAAATCGATGGACAACGGCCAGACTTTCGTCCGCCGCGTCACCTCCGACCCCACCACCGGCGCCACTATCTCCATCAGCGTCTGGGCGGCGGTCAATGAGACCAGCCTGTTCATCGGCAGCTTTGACGGCAGCAATGGACTGGTCTATGAGACGACCAATGGCGGGTTTAGCTTCTCCAGCGCCGTGGCTGCCGGCAGTCAGGCGCTCAACTCAATCGCGCTATCGCTGGATTTCGAAAAGGATAAGACCATTCTTATCGGCAACCGCAACGGCTGGGTCTATCTCTCGTCGGACCGGGGCGCTGCCTTTGAGCCATTACCCCCCAGCGCCACAGCCCCACCCCTTACCGGCGCTATCGCCGTGGCCTT
>JBGOXU010000089.1:0-5618 GCA_041479305.1 Dehalococcoidia bacterium | reverse complement strand
GAATCATCGTCCCGTTCAGGGGACCGGTCATGAAGACCAGCTTGTTCTCCGGACCGAGGGGGTCGATTTTGGGGGCAAGCTCTTCGTACAGAATTCTGGCGGCAAGACCGACTCCGCCGACAAAGTCACGCGCCCGGTCCTCCCGGAGCGGTTCTTTGCGAATTTTTCCATTCGACAGATTGACCCGCAGCACCTGCCCGATGTAGCCGCCATATTTGAAGGAACTCGTCATTGTTAGCCTCCTCCGACCGGAAATATGATGGCAATTTCATCGCCGTCGGTTATCTTTCTGTCCATGTCTACCGTGGACCGTATCATGGCGCCGTTCAGCACCAGCAGGAACGGGTCCATCTGCCCCGTGTCGCTGTCCCATATCAGGTTCTTGAAACGCTCGCCATACCTCTGCACCAGGGCTGAGAAGAGCCCGCCCACCGTCTCCGGCGCACCGACCTCTATCTCGACCAAATCTGCGCCGAGAACATCGCGGATAACCGAAAAAGTCCGGACCTTGACCTTTGCCATAGCTCAGAAACCTACCGGCTCACCGACTCCAGCCATTCCTCCGCCATCCGCCTGGCATCCTCGACCCTGGGGCGCGGCGGTTTGGCTTCCATCTCCTTCCACTCGATTGCCTTCGGCAGGCAGAACTGGACGCAGGCCGGGTTGCCGAAACAGTAGTCGCAAGTGTCCAGGATGATAGGCACGGGAATTTCCGGAATACCCTCCAAACACACTTTTATCCGCGATTGATGCGGGTTGAAAGCGCCGGTCTTCACCGCGGAACAAGCCAACTCGCACAGTTTACAGCCAGTGCATTTTTCCATCTTCACGTCAATATGCTTTTCCAAACCGGACCTCCTCGCTTTCTTACCCCTTCCGCTGTCTCGCCAGGGTGCGCAGGGCATCATCCTTCGCCAGTTTGATATGCTCGCGCATCGCTTTCTCACACAGGTCAGGGTCTCTCAGGCGCAGAGCCAGCAGTATCTTCCAATGACCATCCAGAGTTCTCTTCGCGCCCTCGGGCGATTGCAGGGTCTCCTGGCGATAGCGCAGCACCTGTTTTCTCATGTCAACTATCATACGGTAGAGACGCACTCTATCCGAGACCAGTTTATGAAGAGTATCGTGAAACCGGGTGTTCCACTTGAAGACTTCATCGAGTCGCTGCACCTTCAGGGCCGCCTCCGCCTTTTCGATGTAACTGCCCAGTCTGCGCAGACCGTCTTCTTTGACTCTTTCCGAGCTGATTCTTAAGGCATAACCTTCCAGGACGGCCCGGATTTCGAACAGCTCGACCATTTCCGTTTCCGAGCCTCCCCAGACACAGAAGCCCCTCTTCTCCAGCGGGTGGACCAGCCCCTCCGATTCGAGCTTATATAGCGCTTCGCGGACGGGCGTACGGCTGACTCCCAGCGTCTCCGCGAGGTGCTCCTCGGTGAGCCTTTCTTCGGCGTCCAACCGGCCGGACAGGATAGCGGTCTTCAGGTCTTCATAGACCCGCTTGCGGATGGGTACCGTCCTTTTTCTTGTCTGGTTCGTCACGGCGCTTCCCTGATTAATTGTATCCAATTGTCCACCAGATTAGCTGTTTCAATGATAATATATAACTCGAAGCGGCAGATGTCAACTCGGCTGACGCTGGCAGCCTGATATTATTGTATCCAATAGTTTCAGTTAGGCGTACTTAGAAAACAGGCGGCGACCACCCACCACCCGTAGTACACCCGGGGAAACTTAAGACTCAACGGAGTCAGTCTCACCGGGTCGCTTCCGCCGGGTGCGGAAAACCAGCCACGGGATGGCAATGGCGAGAACGACAATGGCAATGACCTGCGCCTGGTGCAGGCCAAAGAGGAAGATATCGCCGCTGCGCAGAAAGTCGGAGCCGAGCCGCCAGGCCGAGTACAGGGTCAGATAGAGGGCAAAGAGCGACCCGTCCGGCTTGAGCTTACCTCTCATTTTGAACAAAATCGCGAAAACGAACAGGTTCCAGAAGATTTCATAGACCTGCGACGGGTGGAAAGCAATGCCCACCGGACACAGGCTTTCCGGATTGGTGTAAACAATGCCCCAGGGCAGTGAGGTCTCTTTGCCGTAGCAACAGCCGTTGAAGAGGCAGCCCACTCTGCCCACTGCCTGCGAGAGAATGACGCCCGGGGCGATGACATCGGCGAAGTAGGCGAAGCTCATTTTGGCGAACTTGCTGTAAACCCAGACGCCCAGCGCCGCCCCCAGCACCGCCCCCCACGCCGTCAGCCCCTCGCCGCCGATTATCTGGCCCGGGTTCTGGCGGAAGTACTCCCACTGGTCGATGACGTGGAGCAGTCGCGAGAAAATAACGCCGGACGGAATGCCCACCAGCGCCGCCGCGAAGACGGTATCGTAGGAAATTTTGGCGCCCTTTTTCACCTGCCAGACGGTCCACGCCACAACGGTCATCACCGCCAGGGCAACAAAAATGCCATACCACCGTACCTCGAGAGGACCGATGCTGAAAGCAATCGGGCTGATGTTAATCGTAATCATCTTATTCGTCAGGAGAAGAGCGCCTCAACAAAGCTCCGTGCGTCAAAAGGCGCCATATCCTCCAGTCTTTCCCCCACCCCGGCATACTGTATCGGGATTTTCAGCTCATCACAAATCGCCAGGACGATGCCGCCCTTGGCCGTGCCATCGAGCTTGGTCAGGAAAATGCCGGTCACGCTGACCGCCTCGGTAAAGTATTTTGCCTGAGTCAGGCCGTTCTGTCCGGTGGTGGCGTCCAGCACCAATATTACCTCGTGCGGGGCGGTGGCATCAAATTTGGCGGCGACGCGTTTGATTTTCTTCAGCTCTTCCATCAGGTTAAACTTGGTGTGCAGTCGGCCGGCAGTATCAATGATGACTTCATCGGCGCCGCGGCTTTTCGCCGCGGACAGCGCGTCAAAGACCACCGCTCCCGGGTCCGCCCCTGGCTGGTGGGCAACGACGTCCACTCCTACCCGCTCCCCCCACTTCTTGAGCTGGTCGATGGCCGCGGCGCGGAAGGTGTCCGCCGCCACCAGAATGACTTTCCGGCCCTCGGCCTTCAGACCGTAAGCCAGCTTGGCGATGGACGTGGTCTTGCCGCCGCCGTTGACCCCCACCACCAGCGTGACCCGCGGCGTTGGCGAACCCGGGGCGGTCTCCGTTGGCGGGAGGGTCAGCAGGTTCACCATCTCGGCCTCAAGCAGAGCGCGCGCCGGCGCGGCCTCTTTTACCTTTTCCTTCTCCAGCCGCTCCTTGACCCGCTTGATGAGCTTTCCCGTGGTGCCCACGCCGACATCAGCCAGGATGAGCGATTCCTCCAGCTCCGACCAGACGGTCTCATCTATGGCCAGGCGGTCGAAGACCTCGAGCGCCCGCTGGAACGTATCGCGACTTCTCTGCAGGGCTTGCTTGAAGATGTTGATGACCTCACCCCCTTATGACTTTCACGACTTCTCGAATATTCACTGTCATTGCGAGCCCTTCGCTCCTGTCACTCTGACCCCGATGCAATCGGGGGAAGAGTCTCGGGGCGCTCAGGACAGGCTCCGCGAAGCAATCTCGATTAGTCTGTTTGAGATTGCCACGCCTGCGTGCCGTAACGCATACTTCGGCGTGCAGGCACGTCGCCCCGATTCCATCGGGGCTCCTCGCAATGACATTATTGTAGGACGCAGTCAGAACTAACCAACCCGCTAACCGCTCTTTCCGATAGTTTTCTCGCCTGCCGACTTAAGCAGAGCTTCCAGTAGCACCTGGGCCGCTTTCTTGTCCAGCGGCTTGTTGTTGTTGCCGCACTTCGGCGACTGGATACAGCTCGGGCAGCCTTCTTCGCAGGGACACTCATTCACCGTGTTCAGCGCCGCCTGCCACAGCTCCTTTATTATAGCAAAGCCCTTCTCGGCGATGCCAATGCCGCCGGGATAAGCATCATAAATGAAGACCTGCGCTCGGCCGGTATCGGGGTGGAGAGGAGTGGACACGCCGCCAATATCGTTACGGTCGCACAGGGCGAAGAGAGGCAGAATACCGATGGCGGCATGCTCGGTGGCGTGCAGGCCTCCGGCAAAATCAAGCTCGGCCTCAACCAGCTGGGACACAGCTTCGGCGGGGAGGTCGAACCACAGGGCAATGGTGGGAAAGGTTATGGGCGGCAAATCGAGCGGCTCTTCCCCGACGATTTCTTCGGTAAACTGCGCCTTCTTCTTAAACCCGACGACATTCGTGGTCACCGCCACCTCGCCCAGGTATATTCCAACGTCGCCAAAAGTCTTGTCTTGCAACTCCTTGACGATGCGTATATCAGTCAACTCCTTGGTCTGAGTGTAGTAGTTGACTTCCACCGGTTTGGCCATGGCGGTGTGACTCTTCAGGTCGAGGTCGGTTATCAGGTAAGAGTCTCCCTGGTGCAGGTAGATGGCGCCGGGATGGAGCTGGAAAAAAGCAACGCTCGCTTCCACGGTCTCCATCATCGAGCCGGTCGAGGTATCAATCACGGCGTAGTTCTGGCTGGACGCCGACCGTATGTTGACCGCCTGCGCCGGATAGGTGACGGAAGGGGAGAGGTACCACCGCCGGTTGCGCTGTCTGAGCAAGCCTTCCCGCTCCAGCGCCTTGATTTCATCCCCTATCGTGGGGCCAAAAAGTGTCTCGTCTTCGGCGCTCAGGGGCTGCTCCCAGGCGGCGCAGAGCAGATGGGCGCGCAGGATGTAGGGGTTGGCCGGGTTGACCAGGGCAAACTCCACGCTCTTTCTAAAGAAGGCATCCGGGTGGCGCATCAAGTACTGGTCGAGAGGCCCGTCCAGCCCGATGAGAAAGCTCAGCGACTCGCCACGACTCCGCCCGCTCCGTCCCGCCTGCTGCCAGGTGCTGGCGATGCTCCCCGGATAGCCGCCCAGGACGGTGGCATCCAGGTCGCCGACGTCAATGCCCAGCTCCAGGGCGTTGGTCGCCACCACTCCCAGCAGCCTCCCCCCGAATAAGTCCTTCTCGATTTTGCGGCGCTCTTCGGGCAGATAGCCGGCACGGTAAGGCTTGATTTGCTCCGATTTCCTCGGGTTGTTCAGTTGCTCCTGCAGTCGCCGCTTCGAGTAGATGTAAATCAGCTCGGTGAGGCGGCGAGTACGCGCGAAAGTCAACGTGCGGATGTCCTGGTTGACCAGCTCGGTGAGGAGGTAAGTGGCTTCGCTGTTGGCACTGCGCCGCACGCTCTTGGCTTTGTCGATAATCGGCGGGTTCCAGAAGACGAAATATTTCTTGCCGTGCGGCGAGCCATCGTTATCAACAACATCGAACGGCAGGCCGACCAGCTTTTCGGCGTGCTCACCGGGATTGGCAATGGTGGCTGACGAGCAGAAAAACTGCGGCCTTGAGCCATACAAATCGCACAGGCGGCGCAGTCGCCGTATCACGCCGGAGACGTGCGACCCGAAAACGCCGCGGTAGGCGTGCGCTTCATCGATGACCACGTAGCGCAGGTGAGCCAGCACCCGTGACCAGTACTGGTGATTGGGCAAGATGCCGAGGTGAAGCATATCGGGGTTGGACAGGATGATGCGGGCGCTTCTCCTGATTTCGGCCCGCTCCGCCTGGGGCGTATCGCCGTCAAAGGT
>JBGOXU010000088.1:0-5644 GCA_041479305.1 Dehalococcoidia bacterium | reverse complement strand
TGCAATAATTGGCGTCAGTAAGTCTCGCGAGATGAGACCCTTCATTTCCGCTCAGGGTGATAGTGTACCAGGTGTCATTCTGAGCGAAGCGAAGAATCTCATGCGAGCTTATCCAGCCATGCTTAGTCGCGCTTCTTCCGGACGTAGAACTTGATTTCCGCGCCCGCCTGCTCCATCCCGAGGCACTCGTGGCCCGTGGTCTCACACCAGGCCGGCATATCCTGCTTTATCCCCACGTCGTCCGATACCACCTCCAGCACTTCCCCCACCTTCAACTCCTTGATTTTGGCGGCGGTCTTGACGATAGGCATCGGACAGTATAGCCCGACACAATCGAGAGTCTTTTCCGCTTTCATCTTGCCTCCTAGATAAACAGGGTTGTCTTGGACTTGCGCGCCTCGCCAAGGAAGAATGCCGCGCCCGCCATACTCATCACTTCACCGCGGAAAGCATCCGCCGGCAGGCCCATCACGCCGCAGGAAGTGGTACAGGCGACCAGTTTGACGCCCATCTCCTTTGCCATCTGGATGAACTCCTCGACCGACGGCATTTTCGTGTCCTTCATCAATTGTTTCATCATCCAGGTGCCTGCGCCCAGGAAGTTGAACTTGGAGAGCGTCAGCCGTTTCGACCCGCCGCGGTTGATGACGCCGAGCATCTTACGCATTATCCCCTTGCTCTTCCAGCCGCCCTCGTTCTTCTTGATGATGTTCAGCCCCCAGAAGGTGAAGAACATCGTCACGTCCATGCCCATGCTGACGCCCGTCGTGGCGAGCATAAAGGCCGCCAGCGCCCGGTCTAAATCGCCGCTGAAAACAACAATGGTTAACTTCTCTTTCTCTTCCATCACCCCCACCTCCTTAAGTTTTTTCCCCCTTTATCGCCGCGCCGCAGTGCGGACACTTTCGCAGGCTCCTCTCCACCGGTTTGCGGCACCTGGGACAGTAGAATACGGTCACACCGCACGCCTTGCAGGGCTGTTCTGCGGTCGCCATTTCTTCATCGCAGTAAGGGCAGAAACGCTGACCTTTGTCCGCCGTTTGCTTGTTTACCATAGCTCTACCCTCCTTTAAGTACCCCGCCCCATGCCGGTCACGGGAATCATTTTCTCGATTTTGTCTTTACGGACACCGTAAAGCTCTTTATGCAAATTGATGACGACAAACGAGTTGTTCGGAATAATCTCCACCCGCTCCCCGAGCGCCAGTTTCTGGCTCTGGTCTTTATAGAAAATACGGCCGGTCTCGGCGTGCAGGAAGCCCACCCAGAGGTCGGGACGGCCCTTCACATATCCGAAGCCCGGCTTGCCTTCCCAGAAAAAGTCGGGGGCGTCGCGCCGCCAGATGAGCGAATCCCCGCCGAAGGTCTTAATACCGGCATCAACGACAGCCAGAGTTGGGTGATGGGATGTGCTCATCACGCTGACCAGCACCGTCATGGCGCACTGGTCCAGAGTCATTGCCAGGCGGTGGACATGCATCATGCTGCCGATGACACAGCTGCCGGGATGGATTTCCGTCAGCTCGGTGAACTTGCCTTTCTTGACGTAGCGGCAGGTCGCCTGGTAGGTATTCGAGGCGCCGGCGCTGACATGGTCGATGGTAAAGCCTTCTTTCTTCAGGAGCTTCGCCGTCTCCTCGGCGGCCACAGCGACGTCAAACGCCATCTTATCGATTTCTTCCAGTGTGTCACCGCCGGCCTCGTGGGTGTAGATACCTTTCAACTGCACGCCGGGCAGCGGGCGGATTCTCTTTGCCATCTCCACGGCCGCTTTTCCGGGTTGAACGCCGTAGCGATTCGCCCCGGTCTCCAATTTGATGATGACGGGCACTTTCTTGTCGAGCGCCTGTCCTAGCCGGGAAATCCCCTCCGCCTGCTCGAACATATCGAAGACCACGGCCACTTTCACGCCCGGCTTCTGGATGAGCTTCTTGAGCTTTTCCAGCTTGGGCGTGCTGTAGAAGGGATGGGCAATGATAATATCGTTGAAGCCGGCCTCGGCCATTGCCAGCGCCTGGTCGACCGGCCCCACCTCAATGCCGCAAGCGCCGGCATCCATCTGCAGTTTGGCGATGTCCGCGCTCTCGTGGACTTTGACGTGGGGTCGGAGCCTCAGCCCGGCTTCGGCCGCCAGCCGCGACATCGCCTTGATGTTGGCTTCCAGCTTGTCCAGGTCGAGAAGCACCGCCGGGGTATCGATTTCCGGATAGAGAATACTCTGCTTTCCTGTCATACTTCCTCCTGCTAAATACCCCTCCCGTGCCCCGTCACCGCAAATGTCCTCTCCACCCTACCCCTCCGCACCCCATAAATCTGGTCGTGCATGGCGATGACCAGAGTGATGTTGTTCGGGACGATTTCGATACGCTCGCCAACCTCAAGTTTCCGGTAAGGGTCCATATAGTATATCGAACCGACCTCGGCGCTCAGAAAGCCGCAGCGTAGGTCGAGTCGGCCCTGCGCTTCACCGAAAGTGGGCCAGCCGTTCCACCAGTAGTCCGGCTCTTTGGCCGCGCCGACCATGTAGTCGCCACCGAAAGTCTTGAAACCGGCGTCTATGATGGCTTTTTCGGGATGGGCGGTACTGGTGACCGTGACCAGAACCGAGCCGGCGCACATTTCGCGGGTGTTACCGCCTTCCTTCATATAAGATATATCGCCGATGACGAAGTTGCCGGGATGCACCTCGGTGATTTCACGGAATTTGCCCTCCCTCATGAACCTGGAAATGGGGCGGATGGTGGGCGAGCCACCCACGGAAAGGTGCTCGACCGGTATGCCTTCCTTTTTCAATAGCTTCGCCGTGTCCACCATCAGCGTGCAGCAGTCCAGGGCGGCTTTCTCCAGCCCTTCCTTTGTGGTGTTGAGCGGCATCTCATGGGCATACAGACCTTTGAAGTCGATGCCGGGCAGTTTGACGAACTCCTTCGCCACTTTCAGGGTTGCCTCCGGCAGAACGCCGAAGCGCGAAAAGCCGTTGATGACCGCGTTAACGTCAACCTTGAGCGCCACCGGCACTTTCTTGCCCAGCTCCTGACCTATCTGAGAGACGGTCTGCGCCTGCTCCACCATATCGAGGACAACGGTGGTCTTCTGCCCCCGCTTCTTGAGCAGCCTTTTCAGAGTCTCCGTCTTGTCGCCGGTGTAAGGGGTCGGGTGCGCGATGAGGATATCGTTGATTCCCGCCTCGGCCAACGCCTCCGCTCCGTAGACTGTCCCCAGCTCGACGGCGTAAGCTCCAGCGGCCATCTGCATCTTGACAATATCGGCGCACATATGGACTTTGACGTGCGCCCTCAGTTTGACGCCGGCGCTCTTGCAGAGGTCAGACATCTCCCTGATGTTTGCCTCCAGCCTGTCCATATCGACCAGCACCGCCGGAGTCTTCAGCTCAGGATAAAGGATTCTGGCAACCATTATTTCTTGGTCCCTGCTTTCTTCTTGCCCCCCGATTCTTTCTTGCCCCCCGGTTTTGTCTTGCTTAGATAATCATCAATGGCTTTGTTGAGGGCCTGCGCCCCCAGGTTGGAGCAATGGAACTTATTCTTGGGCAGTCCCTGCAACTCATCGGCGACGAGCTGGGGAGTAATCTTCCGGGCTTCCTCCAACGTCTTGCCCATCGCCATTTCGCTGACCATGCTGGAGACAGCAATGGCCGCCCCACAGCCGAAAGTCTTGAACTTAACCTCGGCCAGACGGTTGTTCTTGACCTTAATGTAGAACGTCATCATGTCCCCACAGACCGGATTGCCCACCTCACCCACTCCATCGGCGTTTTCGATTTCCCCCACGTTACGCGGGTGCATGAAGTATTCCATCACCTTTTCACTGTATATCGGCATACTATTTGCCTCCTTTGGTTTTGGTGAACTTGGCGTAAAGCGGCGACATCTGCCTTAGCCTGTCGACGATGGATGGCAGAGTCTCCAGGAAATAATCGACATCTTCTCTGGTATTTTCAATGCCCAGCGAGCACAAAATGGAACCCTGGGCAATCTCGTGCGAGACTCCCATAGCAATGAGCACGTGTGACGCCTTGAGCGCCCGCGAGGTGCAGGCCGACCCGCTGGACACGGCGATGCCCTGGCTGTTCAACAGCATCAGCATCGACTCGCCCTCGATAAACCGGACGCAGAAGCTGGCGCTGCCGGGGAGGCGGTTCTGTGGATGCCCGGTCACGGTGACGTGGTCGATTCGGGTGGGTAACTCTTTAAGCAGGCGGTCACGCAGGGGTATCATTTGCGCTATCCACGACTTCATGTTGAGTCGCGTCAGCTCCGCCGCCTTGCCCAACCCGACGATGGCCGGGGTATCCTCCGTGCCGGCGCGGCGTCCCCCCTCCTGCACCCCACCATCCAGCAGGGGCATAATGCGCACCCCTCTTCTGACATACAGGGCGCCGGCGCCCTTGGGACCGTAGAATTGATTGGCCGCCAGGCTGAGGGCATCAACCCCCAGCTCTTTGACATTGATTGGCATCGTGCCGGCTGCGGCGATAGCATCGGTGTGGAAAGGTATGTTGGCCTCTTTGGTGACTCTGGCGATTTCCCGCACCGGCTCGATGGTGCCGACCTCGCCATTGGCAAACATAATGGAGACCAGCACCGTATCTTTACGCAGGCTCTTTTTGACATCATCAGGGTCAACCAAACCGTATTTGTCTACCGGCACCAGCGTCAGCTCAAAGCCCATTTTTTCCAGTGTCCGCGCCGAGTGCAGGACGGAAAAATGCTCAATGGCCGAAAGGACGATATGTTTGCCTTTCGATTGCTGGGCCAGGGCAATGCCCTTCACCGCAAAGTTGTTGCTCTCCGTGCCACTGCTGGTGAAGATGATTTCTTCGGACTCCGCGCCGACCAGCCCCGCCACCTGCACTCTCGCCTCTTCCATCGCCTGGCGGGTGGCATCGCCCCAGTCGTGCAGGCAGGACGGATTGCCGAAGTGCTCATCGAAATAAGGCATCATCGCCTCACGGACTTCAGGCAGTATCCGGGTAGTGGCCGCATTATCAAAATAGACCCTGCGCACCATAACCTCCAACTTTGGCGTCAGGCTGGTTTAGCTTGCTTTCAGCGCTTTCTCTAAGCCGCGTAAGAGCGTCCGTTCGACGTTTGCGTGAGCTTCCAGAAGCTTCCGGGTGTGGGTCATATGAGCGCGCATATCGTGGGCAGTTGCCTCCCAGACTTGGCGGGTCAAGCCACCCCCCGTCAGCTCGGTGACATGTTTCTCCGCTTGGGTGATACGGTTTCTCAGGTCTTCGTGCTCAAGGAGTATGAAACGTAAATTAGACGCCATTTCTTTATTGCCGTATTGCGTCACGACGCCGGGCAGGGTGGTCTCCTCTCGATTGAAGTGCGCCCGCAGCCCTTTGGCAATCGAACTCATTAGCTCCCCCAGCTTCTGCAACCCTTGCTTCTGGTCAAGGCGGCCCGGCATAAAAACTTCCTTGCCCATCTCCAACCCCTTCATCGCCACCGCGTCATTCGCCGTCTGCTCAATGCTCTGTAGCCCGGTCAAGTATACACAGTGCTCTTCGATTATCCTCTGGATTAAAGCCAGGGCTTCGGCGACTTCCATCTTGCCTCCTCAGGACATTAGCGGCATTGTCATTTGGCTTCAGGGATAAAGCTGAGTACCTGAATCA
>JBGOXU010000087.1:0-5657 GCA_041479305.1 Dehalococcoidia bacterium | reverse complement strand
GACTATACCATGCTTGAGCTGATTCAAAGCGCAGAAGCGAAGTCGGTGCCCCTGGCCGAGCTTGCCCGCCAGCTGGCCGCCGGTGCCGTGGGGGAAGAGACGCCCATCATCCCCATTCACCCGCCCGAGGTCTATGGCTGCGGCTGTGCCTACCAGACCAGCGCCGCCTTCCGTGACGCCGAGCACGGCACAAGGGAGGGCTTCTACGCCCACGTCTACAAAAGCCCGCGACCGGAGATTTTCTTCAAAGGGACGGCACGGGTGTGCGTCGGACCCGGGGAGGACATCGGCATACGGTCGGACTCGCAGTTCACCGCGCCCGAGCCCGAGATGGCGGTGGTGGTGGGGAGCAAAGGCAACGTCCTGGGCTACACCATCGCCAATGATGTCTCCGCCTGGGACATCGAGCGGGAGAACCCGCTCTACCTCCCGCAGTCCAAGATGTTTAGCGGCTGTTGCGCCCTCGGTCCGGTCATCGTCACCCCGGATGAGATTCCCGACCCATACAACGTTGAAATATCGGCTACTATCACCCGACAGGGCAAGACCATTTTCAGCGGCGCGACATCGACGAACAAGCTAGCGCGCAAAATCGAGGAGATGATTGAATACCTCTTCCGCGCCAACCCCTTCCCCGCCGGCTCCGTGCTAATGACCGGCACCGGCATCATCGTCACCAAAGAATCAGCGCTGGCGCCGGGCGATGTTGTCTCGATAAAGATACCCGGGATTGGCGAGCTGGCGAACCCGGCGCAAATCGTGGGGTAAGAGAATGAACTTGAAATCTCTACACAAACTGAGCTACGGGCTCTATGTCGTGACCTCAAAGAAGGGCGATAAGCTCAACGGACAAATCGCCAACACCGTGTTCCAGGTGACTTCGGAGCCGCCGACCATCGCCGTCAGCATCAACAAGAACAATTTGACCTGGGAGTATATTAAAGATAGCGGCGCCTTTGCCGTGTCCGTCCTGTGTGTGGACACGCCCCTGTCCTTCATCGGTCGCTTCGGCTTCAAGTCGGGCCGGGACATCAACAAGTTCGAGGGCATCAACTATAAACTCGGCGAGACCGGCGTGCCCATTGTCACGGATAATACCGTCTCCTACCTCGAAGCCAGAGTCACCAAGGAGATGGACGTGGGCACGCACACCATCTTCATCGGGGAGGTGGTGGCCGGTGAAGTCCTGAGCGAGCTCAAATGTATGACCTATGAGTACTATCACGAGGTCAAACGCGGCACCACCCCGAAGACTGCTCCCAGCTATGTTGCGGAGAGGAAAGAAAAGAAGCCCAAAATAGCAAAGTATCGCTGTACGATTTGCGGCTGGATTTACGACCCGGAAGTCGGCGACCCCGATGGCAATATCGCCCCGGGCATCCCCTTCGAGAAGCTGCTGGACACGTGGGTATGCCCGGTCTGCGGCGCCGATAAGACCACCTTCGTGAAAGAAAACTAGCGCTTAGTTCGATAAATACGCGTTATGTTCTCCTCTCCCCAGCGCGGGCTTCGCCGTGAGCTCAGCCGAACGGAGAGGATTAAGCTTGCACTGAGCGAAGCGAATGTGGTGAGGGGGCACAAATTAGTATCACCCCATCTGGTCTCTCCCCTCAAGGGAGAGAAAGATTATTGCGCGGATTTGTGCAACTAAGCACTAATCGCTGGCCGGTGCGGAGCCGGGCGGATTGCCGAAGTACACCTTGATGTAAGGCAGGGCGATTTCAATGCCCTCGGCGTCAAAAGCCTTCTTCAGGCGGAGGCGTATCTCCCCCATAACATCCCACTGCTGGAGCGGCTTGACATCACCCACCACCTTGATTTGCACCCCCGATTCCCCGAGATTGCTCACCCAGAGAACGCGCGGCTGGGTGATGATTGACTTCGCCCACTTATCGTCGCGGGCAAGCTCCTTGCAGACATCGTTAATGACGCTGATGGCATGGTCGATATCTGTCTTGTAGACAACCGAAATATCCAGGTTGACGCGGGCAAAGTAGCGCGAGAAGTTGCTGGCAACCTTAATTTCGCCGTTGGGCACGTGGTGGACCACGCCATCGAGGTCGCGAAGGACGGTCTTGCGCAGGTTGACCTCTTCCACCAGCCCGGAGATATCAGCCACTTTGGCGACATCCCCCACGCGGTACTGGTTCTCCATAATGATGAAGATGCCGGCGATGAGGTCGCGTATCAAATACTGCGCGCCGAAGCCGACGGCGATGCCGGCAATTCCGAAGCCCGCCAGGATGGGACCGATGGGGATGTTAAGCTCGGACAGCACCATAAAGATGGTCACGATGACGATGGTGATTTTGCTCACGCTCAGGAAGACGGAAAGGAGAGTATTCTCGCGGCGCCTCATCTCATCGCGGCTTTCCTTCTCACGGGTCTGAGTGACTACCCTCCGGACGAGGGCAGGGAGCGACTTCTTGGTGGCATACCACATCAGAATGCCGATGACGATAATGGTGAAAACTCTGGTGCCGTGCTCCAGCAGCCAGTCCTGTACCATATCGGACGTCACCGCCGGCAGCATGCCCTCCTTGGACGACGCCATTGCCACGAGGCCGGGCAGTATCAGGAAGACCATCACGAGTTCGATGATGCGGAGGGTGAGGGTCAGGTTTCGCCTGGCTTTCTCGCGGCGCGTCTCCGCCAGCCGGTTGACCAGGAGGTCCCTCAGCCGGTCGCCGACAAGGAAAAGAATAATCAGCAACGAGCCGGAGATAAGCAGTATCAAAGCCCGGTTGGTAATAAACCAGTCCCACATAGTCGGCTACCCCCTGAATTTGCTAGACCTATTATACAACTAGTCGGAACGAAATGTGCTATCCGGCGTCTCCGGTTTTGTAAGGGCGCAATCGCGGGAGGAACATCCGCACCTGTCTTTTGTATTCCCGAGAACCATTCGGGCTTAGTACAGCACCCGCTCGTCCCCGACGCGGCGGGTTACCTTCTTCGCATCGAGGTATTCCAGGAAAGCCTGGACGTACTTGCGGCTGGTCCGGAACATATCGCGCACCTCCGCCAGTGTCACCTTGCCGTGCGCCTTGATATGCGCGACCACCTTTAGCACCATCTCGCTGTAGGCTGCCGACGCAAAGACCACGTTCTCGCTCACCTTCACCACTTTCCCCTGGTCGACCAGCAGGTTCAACAGGTCGGGCTCGATGGCGGCGTCCGTGGGCGGAGAGTAAGGGTCGCGCGCCAGAGCCTTGAGAAAAGAGTCGATTTTTGCCTGCTGGGCGGGAGTCAGCTTGACCTGGTGAGCCGGCAGGCGCACCGCTGCGCCCTCTTCAACGATGACGCCCTGCTTCACCAGTCTCTCCAGAGCCGCACCGGTGTAGGTTCCCAGTTTGAGCTTACTGCCCAGTTCCACCCGGGGCATGCCGGGCCGGGCGGGGAATTTCTGATGGTGGTCCTGCAAAAAGGATGTTGCCCGCTTCGCCACCCGCTCCCAGCCCGCCGCCGTCATCAGCAGGCTTTGCTCCCCCTCTCCCAACCGCACTGCTTTCCCCTGCTGGACAAGCGCTTCGACTACCGACCTGGCTTTATCGGCGGGAAGGCTGGTCTGAGTTAGCACCGACGATAGCTCCCGCGGCTGTTCCAGGAAAGAGAGGACGATTTCCTCGGCGGAGCCGGCTTCCCTGGCTTTCAGGCTCTCGATAACGTCAGGTTGAGACCGGCGGAGGCGTTTGGGGTGGGCATCGATAATCCGGCCGCCGCCGAGAGTCTCCATCGGCGAGCGGATGATAAAATAGTCTCCGTCCACGGCGACCACGGAGCGCTCCAGGGCGACCTGCGCCCAGGTCGATTGTCCCGGCTTGAGGTCGTTGCCTTCAAGAAGGCGCACCTTGGCCAGTGTTTCATCGGCGCCGGTGTGAAAGCTGACCTCGGCGCTGTGCTTGATGGGCCGCCGCAGGTAGGGCAACAGACGCAGTTTCACCGTCACCAGCGCGGTCGGGATGAGCCAGCCGGGAGTCGTCAGCACATCGCCGCGCCGGAGCTGGGCGACGTTCACGCCCACTACGTTGGCCGCCACACGGCTCCCCGGCGAGGCCGTCTTAATCTGGGCTTTGTGCGTCTGAAGCCCGCGGATACGCGATTTTAACTCCGCGGGCACAACCTCCACCTCCTGCCCCACCGATAGCGCGCCGTCAATCAGCGTGCCCGTCACCACGGTGCCCGCCCCAGCGATGCTGAAAACGCGGTCGATGGGAAGGCGGGGCCGTCCCAGGTCACGCTTCGGCTCAAGTGTCCCCAATATGCGGTCGATAGTCGCCACCAGCTCGTCCAGGCCTTCCCGGGTGAAGGCGGAAACGGCAACCACGGGCGAGCCAGCCAGCGTGGTGGCGCCGATGATTTCCTCGACCTCCATTTTGACCAGGCTCAGCAACTCGTCGTCCACAGTGTCCTTCTTGGTGATGACGACGACGCCTTTTCTTATGTTAAGTAAGTCCAGGATGGCCAGGTGCTCCCTCGTCTGGGCTTCCACGCCCTCGTTTGCCGCCACGATGAGCAGAGCCATGTCGATGCCCCCCACCCCGGCCAGCATGTTCTTGACGAAACGCTCGTGCCCGGGGACATCGACGATGCCGACCTCCCGGCCACCCGGCAGCTTCAGCCAGGCAAAACCGAGGTCGATGGTCATACTGCGCTCTTTCTCTTCGGGAAGGCGGTCGGGGTCGATGCCGGTGAGCGCTTTCACCAGGGTCGATTTGCCGTGGTCGATATGTCCGGCCGTGCCCAGAACAAACATCCCAGCCCCCTATTCCAGCTTAATCAGGAAAAGCCCGGTGATGGCGCCCACCGAGAGTCCGGCCAGAAGACCGGAGACCGTGCCGATGAGGATGACCATTGCCAGCGCCGTTTCCGCCGTGGGCATCGAGGCCCCGAGATAAATAATCGCCAGCCCGATGGCCCAGGCAATGGCATTAGCCGGAATCCAGCGGGCCGCCTGGACAGTATGCTTCCTCAACTCCAGCCATTGGAAAAACCCGAAGAGAGCGCCCAGCACCAAGCCCGCGCCAGCGGCAAGCAGAGCAATCAGCGCGCTGGAAAACTCGGGGACAGGGGTGGCGCCGCCCTGTCCCATCAGGAAGGTGGGCGGCGTCATCCCCAGAATCCAGCCGGTGGCGGCGCCCAGGGCGGTGTAGAATAGCCAGTCTTTAGCCTTCACCGCGGCGAACTTCTCGCGCAGGACCCACCACTGCAGCCAGCCCGTGACCAGCCCTTCGATAATCCCGGAGACAATCGCAGTCAGGATGACAAACAGCTTCTCGCCCAGGGTGTCCGGCTCGCCGAGAGTCATCACCACGCCGAAGCCAATCCCGGCGGCAACACCGATGCCGAGGAACTCGCCGAGGCCACAGACCGCAGTCCACCTGAGCCAGTAGTTCATTTCGCTAACGCATGACCCATAATATCTGATTTCCTCTCCCCAGCGTGGGAGAGGAAAAACTAAAGCCAGTAGTTCATTTTACGGCTAATTTCCGTAGCGATTTCAGCACAATCTCATCTTCTTCGGGGAGGACGGAGCGGGGGTCGAGGAGGAGGACGTCTTCACTAATGCGTCCGATGATGGGTGTCTCAAGCTGACGGAGTTGCCGGCCCCACTCCTGGGCTATAGTGCGGTCTTTGCGACTGCCAATCGCCACCAG
>JBGOXU010000086.1:0-5680 GCA_041479305.1 Dehalococcoidia bacterium | reverse complement strand
TTCCTCTCCCAGCACCTCCCGCACCAGGTGAAGGGGAAACCCATCATGTCCGGCGAGCAAGGGGGTATGGGTGGTGAAAACACAGTGCTGGCGCACGGCTTCTTTATCAGCGGCGGTGGCTGTGGAGAGACCGCGACCCCACAGCCTCTCTTCGAGAAGCGCCAGGGAAGTGAAAGCCGAGTGCCCTTCGTTCATATGAAAGGCCCGGACTTTCTTATGGCCGATGGCACGGAGGAGAGTCAAGCCGCCAAAACCCAGGACGACTTCTTGGCAGAGGCGGTAGTGGGCATCGGCGCCGTAGAGATAATCAGTCAGGCTGCGCACCCAGGGCGGGTTCTCGGCGAGATTCGTGTCCAGAAAATACACCGGCACGGTAAAACCGGACTCGCTGCGCACCAGATAGCGCCACGCCTGCACCTGTATTTGCTGGTTGGCCAGGGTTATCATGACGCGCACGGGAAGGAGCTCGAGCAGTTGCTCGGGCGACCATTCGGCGGGGCTTTCCGTTTGATTGCCGCAACTGTCCAGGTGCTGGCGGAAGTAGCCCTTGCGGTGAAGGAGGCTGACACCGGCCATGGGCAGCTCAATATCGGCGGCGGCGCGGATAACATCGCCCGCCAGGACGCCCAGGCCGCCGGCATAGGTCGGCATGGCCGCATCAATGCCGATTTCCATGGACAAAAAGGCGGCGGTTAGTGTGTCACCCGAATAGCGAACAGAACTTACCATAATCAGTGCGGTGAAAAGAGAGCTACCTGTCTTTGGCCTCTAGCTTTTGCCCCAGCTCCTGCACCTTAGCTTTCAGCTCGTCGAGGGCGCAGTTGGTATCGATAACCACGTCCGCGTGTTTGATACGCTCGTCGTGGCTGAGCTGAGAGCGGATGCGAGCCAGCGACTCCGCCTTCGTGAGCCCAGTGCGTTTGGTCAAGCGCTCCAGCACGGTGTGGCGCGGCGCCACCGTCACCCAGATTTCATCGACCAGGTTGGTCCACCTCGCCTCGATGAGCAGGGGAGCGTCGATAACCACTATCTTCACGCTCCGCCGCCGGTACTCCTCAATCAAGTCCCGGACAATACTGTGAATGCGAGGGTGCATAATCCGGTTCAGTTTATCCCGGGCCTTCGGGTTGGCGAAGACGATGCTGCCCAGTTTGTGCCGGTCAATTTCACCGGCGGGGGTCAGGATTTCGCGGCCGAAGGTCTCCACCACTTCTCGATAGGCGTCAGTGTCCGGTTCGAAGGCTTCATGGCCAACTCTGTCCGCGTCGATGACCCTGGCACCCATATCGGCAAGGAACTTGGACACCGTGCTTTTGCCGCTGCCAATACCGCCGGTCAGACCAATTACTTTCATCGGATTTCCTACCATATTAAAAGCATATTTATAGCCCGCAGGTCAAGAAAGCCCTGGAATTACGTACATCCGCTACGAATAATTACGTAGTAGTACGCAATGCCAGGCGGCAGGAAAAGTACTTTAATAGCTAGAGGAATGCAACTAAATATTCGCAATTTGCCCAAGCACCTGCGCGAAATGCTTGATGACTGGATGCCAGTCCTATATTGTTTGATTAGAGACCACAATAATGAAGGAATGGAGGAGCCAAGATGGACGAACGCCATCATGAGAGACTGGTAAAGGGTATTGCCAAAGAGCAAAATGAGCTGCTGGAGAAGTCGGAGCAGGGCATCTTCATCTATCTCGATGATACGCACAAGGTCTGCAACGAGAAGTTCGCGGCTATGCTGGGCTACAGCTCGGCGAAAGAGTGGGCGGAGACTGACGCCCCGCTGGCTGACGTGGTTGAAGAAGACCAGGACGCCGTGGTTGCTGCCTATGAGAATACCATGGCGAAGCTGGTGGCCAGCAGTCTGGCGGTTTCCGTCAAGAATGTGAAAACCAAGAGGCGCATCAAAATGCAACTAGTTCTGGTGCCGATTGCTTATGCCGGGCACCTGTTTGCCATCGAATTTTTCAATAAGGTCTAACGCTCCTTGTGACTGGCACCGGGATGATAGTCGGACCGCGCCCTGGTTGAGACTAGTATCTGCGGTCGCGGCCCCGGCCGTACCCGCCGCCGCCCGGTCGGCCCCGGTCGCCTGACTTGCCGCCGTAACCGCCGCCTCTATCCTGACGGGGGCGGGCTTCACTGACATCGATGGTCCGATTGTTCAGCGCTTTGCCCTTTAGTCCGGCGAGTGCCGCTTCGCCCTCCGGTTTATTGGGCATTTCAACAAAGGCGAACCCGCGGGACTGGCCGCTGTACTTGTCTTTGATAATACTGACCGAGGCCACCTGTCCGAATTGCGTGAAGAGCTGTTTCAGGTCGTCTTCCGTCACATCCAGAGCGAGATTACCAACATAGAGATTCACCGGTGCCTCCTTTGGCCAACAGCTTAGACTGCTAGCCGTGCATCGCCGCGGGATTTACGCCTGACGCCGTCTTCGTCTGGCGTTGTTTTTGGCTTTTAGCCGGGCGGCAACTCCCTTGGATACGAAGTGACGGTGCTCTTTTGCCTCACGCAGAATGCCGCTTAGCTGGATGGTGCGTTGAAAGCGACGCAACAAAGCTTCCTGGGTTTCACCATCACGTACGTGAACTTCTAATGCCATAATGAACCTCAAATCTTCTGGAAACACACGTAGGCTGGGGGTACCAGCCTACGTGTGTTCGCGAGGTCAAACCAGCTTATCGGCTGGGCTTGATTTTGCGAAAGCAATCGCTACAGTAGACCGGTTTGTCACCACGGGGCTCGAAGGGTACCTCGGTATCCTTGCCGCACTGGGCGCATTTCACCGGGAACATCTGCCGCTGCGTTCTGTAGCCAGAACCGCCAGAACCGCCAGAGCCACCACTGTTGCCATAACGCTCCGATTTCCTTGCCTGTCGGCAGGTGGGGCAGCGCTTTGGCTCGTTAGTGTAGCCTTTCGACTGGAAGAACTCTTGTTCTTCGGCGGTGAAGGGAAAGGTAGCGCCGCAATCGGCACACTGGAGTGATTTTTCCTGGAAACTCATTGGATGACCTCCTCTCTTAAATTTTAGGTAGAGTTTCGGCCATCCAACACTTGGGTAAGTAAGCGATAACCTAAACTACAACCATTTTGGATTATACACCATGGCGGCTGGGTTTGCAAGGGCCGCAAAAAAAACTTTTCACCAGGCAGGTGAGCCGGGTTGTCACCTCGTCTTGCGGCCGTCTCAAAAGACCAGTGCCAGCATTCTGGCGATGACGCCGCCCAAGAACACTGCCGAAATCAGGTTGGCGGCGGATATTGCCAGCGCCGGCTTCCAGCCGAATTCCTTAACCAGAGTGGTTAGGGTGGCCATGCACGGGAAGTACAGTATGCCGACGAGCGCCAGGCTTATCAGTTGGACCGGAGTCAGGAAAAGACCAAGATTCCCGGTGCCCAGAATAGGCACCAGCGCCAGGACGATGAGCTCCTTTCGGATTAGCCCGAAGAGCAGCAGCACCCCGGCAATGACGGGCAGCCCCAGCCAGCCCACCGTCAGGAATGAGATGGCGTTGTTAATCGGGTCAAGCCAGCCGGAAGCATACAGGCCCTGAACGATAGCGCCCCCCGCCACGTATATCGGGAAGACCATCAGGATTATGGGCTTGGTCCGGGCCCAGGTCTGCCTGACGACGACGGGGAGGGACGGCACGCGGAAGGGGTGCATTTCCATTATCAGGCCGGTAGATTTGCCGGGGACCACTTTGAGGGCGATTCTGCCCAGGAGGAAAATGATAACAAGGTCGATGGCGTAGAGCGCCAGCGCCCATTGGATGTTGACAAAGGCGGCGACCAGTCCCAGGATGACGATGGTCCGGGCGGTGCAGGGGACGAAGGTGATGGCAAGAGCCGCGAGCAGACGTTCCCGTGTTGTCCCCATGACCCGGCAGGTATAGATGGCCGGCACATTGCAGCCATAGCCCAGAATAAGGGGGATGATAGCTTTACCGTGCAGGCCGATTTTATGCATGAAATTATCGAACATAAAGGCGACACGGGTGAGAACGCCGGAGTCCTCAATCATCGCCATGACGAGATAGAAGGGAATGACGTAGGGTATTACCAGGGTGACTCCGGCCACCAGTCCGGCAAAAGCTCCGTTCCAAAGAATAGAGGGGATTGAGCCGCTCAGCCTGGGGTCGAGCGTTGCAAAGAAGCTGAAGAGGTTAGAAAGCAGTCCGGAAAGGTAATTCCCCACCGTGAATGTCCAGAGAAGGAGACCAACCAGTACTGCGGCCGCCGTGACATAACCGAAGATTTTGTGAGTGGCAAGGCGGTCCAGACGGTCGGAGAGGGTGACTCGTACCTTCTCCTGGTTCTGGGCTTCACCCGCGGCGGCGCTGGCCAATGAGTATCTCCCTGCGGCCAGGACGGCAAAAGACGGCTCATTGTGGAGCGCTTCAATTTCCTTGCCCAGAGTCGCCGCCAAAAAGACCAGTCTCTCCGACTGAGCTCTCACCACTGCCGTGATATCCGGGTCATCTTCAAGCAGTTTGATTGCCACCCAGCGCGGTGGATACTCCAGGTCAAGTTGGTCCGCCTCAATTGCCTGAGCCAGCTTGTCTATCGTTGGTTCCAGATTGTCGCCAAATCGGGTCGTCTGGCCGTGCCGGCACCGATGTTGACGCCCGCCCTGTCGCCGGCGATGGCGATATTGCCCTCGTTCGGCGCCGGCTTCCCCAGCACCTTCTTCATCAACTTCAGGCGTACCGTTCTGCTCAGCAATCTCGACGGCCCGCTTAATCAGCTCCTTTATTCCCTCGCCTTTTATGGCCACTGTCGGCACGACGGGAACGCCCAGGCTATCCTCCAGCCTCTGATAATCGATGGTGATGCCTTTGCTCCTGGCAGTATCAATCTGATTGAGGCCGATGACCATCGGGACTTCCAGCTCCATCAGCTGCAGGGTGAAGAACAGATTGCGCTCCAGGACCGAGGCGTCAACAATATTGATGATGACATCCGGTTTGTCCGTGGCGAGGTACTGCCGGGAGACCAGTTCTTCGAGCGAAAACGTGGAGAGGGAATAGATGCCCGGCAAATCGACAACGGTGATGTCATAACCGTCAAAGGTAAGCATACCTTCGGCTCTCTCTACGGTTTTCCCGGGCCAGTTGCCGATAATCTGGCTGGAGCCGGTAAGCTGGTTGAAGATGACGCTTTTCCCGACATTGGCATTTCCGGCCAGAGCGATGGTGAGCCGTTTGCCGTTGCCGGATTTCACCTTCTTGCCCGTCGTATGACAAGAGGCAAAGCTACCCAACCCGACCTCCCCGCTTGCCTGTGGCCTCGATGAAAACATTCGCCGCTATCTCTTCCCCAAGGGCGATTCTTGAGCCTCTGACCGCAATTTCCACGGGTCCTTTCAGCGGCGCCACACGGGTAACGCTGATTCGGGTACCCGGCGTCAAGCCCACGTCCAGCAGGCGGCGGAGGACTTTGTTATCGCCGCGTATGAAAGCCACCGTGCCTTCTTCACGCTCCTTCAACGCTGTCATCGAGACCAGGTTCGCCTTCCTTTTGCCCACCTTCTCCAGGCTCTCGCCATGCCACTTCTGGCACTCCTCACAGCTGGAGAACTGCAAATCGCAGGGTGGGATTATCTTCCCATCATCCGGGCACTTCGCCGGCTGTTTCAGGGTATTGCAGAAAGCTCGCTCCGTCTCG
>JBGOXU010000085.1:0-5695 GCA_041479305.1 Dehalococcoidia bacterium | reverse complement strand
GCAAAACGCATCGTCGAAAGCGGCAAAGACGTTTTCATCCTGCTCGATGGCATTACCCGCCTCACCCGCGCCTACAACCTGGCAATGCCTTCCAGCGGCCGCACCCTGTCCGGCGGTATCGACCCCACCGCCCTGCACCCCGCCAAGCGCTTCTTCGGCGCGGCACGCAATACGGCAGAGGGCGGCAGCTTAACCATCATCGCCACCTGCCTCATCGATACCGGCAGCCGCATGGACGACCTCATCTACGAAGAGTTCAAGGGCACCGGCAACATGGAGCTCCACCTCGACCGGCGCCTCTCCGAACGGCGTATCTTCCCGGCGATGGACATCCAGCGCAGCGGCACGCGGCGCGAGGAGCTTCTGCTCGATGAGAATGCGTTGAGACAGGTGTGGTTGCTGCGCCGTATGGTGTCAATGATTGCCAGCAACAACCCGGATAGCATCGTAGAAGCCGCGGAGAGAATCCTGGACCGACTCCGCAAAACCAAGAACAACGCTGAGTTCCTGGCGAATCTGGCCAAAGACGCCAAAGACATGTAATCCGGGCCCGTCAGCTAGACCTCAGGAGGGGCGAAAGCCCCTCTTTTTTGTTTCCCCAGCGTGTTTTACCCGCCCGCAAACTTGATAATTATTGACAATAATGGTGCAAAAAGTTATTATTACAGTCTACTCATTCTTAACTGCATATCCGCATGCTGTGTTGGCCACAGTGGAAGACCAGCTACTCATGAGAGGGAAAAGGGGGTGATAGCTTTCTGGATGATTTCACTGACACGGTAGTTACTATTGTATTGGGAGGAAAATATGAACAAAAGACTGATTTTAGCTCTGGTCATGACTTTGGTACTGCTGGCAAGCGTCATTGCGGTCGCCTGCGCGCCCAAGCCAGCACCTGCTCCAGCGCCAGCACCAGCACCGGCCCCAGCGCCAGCTCCAGCCCCTTCGCCAACTCCAGCACCCGCACCAACACCCACGCCGGCTCCTGCCCCTGCCCCAGCACCCGCTCCCGCCCAACCCACCCAGAAAATCAGCTGGAAGGGCGCCCATTACGGAACGGCGACCAACTTCAAATTCCTTTCCACTCAGGGGTTTGTTGATACGGTCAACGCGGCCAGTGAAGGCAAAATGGAACTGAAGCTTTTCCCGGCCGGAGCCGTCGTCCCGGCGCTCAAAGAGTTCGATGGGGTGCATGACGGGATTGTCGACTTCGCCGAGATTTACCCGCCCTACTGGCTGGATAAGCTCCCCAACGCCGGACTCTTTGCCTATACCGTCGGCGGCCTCTCCGGTCTGGAGTACTTCATGTGGATGACCCAGGCGGGTGGGCATCAGATGCTCGAAAAAATGATTGCTGCCTACAACGTCGTCCCGATTGAGGGCAAGTTCTATCCAGCGGAAACCTTCCTCTGGTCAAATAAGCCACTCAAGACACTGGCAGATATCAAAGGAATGAAATTCAGAACCGCCGGCGATGACGGTGAGATGTTCAAACAAATGGGCGTTTCTGTCGTCGCAATGGCGGGTGGCGAAATCTACGATGCGATGAAGCGTGGCGTCATTGACGCTTTCCAGGCAAGCAGCCCCGGTGTTGATATCACCCTCGCCGTCCACGAAGTCAGCAAGTACATGTATGTGTCCCCGGTGCGCCAGCCGACCGATTACCAGATGCTCGGCGTCAACAAGAAGTCCTGGGCCGCACTTACGCCGGGCCTCCAGAAGCTGGTGCAGGAAGCCTACGTGGCCAGCGCCCTCACTACCTACGCCAAGGCACTGGCCGACGATATCAAGGCGGTTGAATTCTTCAAGAAATATGGCACTGTCATTGAGCCGATGCCTAAAGAGATTGAGACCGAGCTAATCAAGCAGGCACAGATATTCTACGATGGCAAAGCCGCCAAAGACGCCTTCTATGCCGAAATCCTGAAGTCACAGCGCGACTTCCAGAAGGTATACTCCACAGCTTTCGTTCGCTACTAGACTGTAGCAAAAAGTGTATCCCCCGACTCCGGACACCCGGGGTCGGGGGAAATGTGTGTAAGAAATGAAAGCGATACTTAAAGCCGTTGATTCCATCAGTCGCTGGACAGGCAAGAGCGTACAGTGGCTCTCGGTGGTACTCGTTCTGGTAATGACCTTTGAAGTTATCATGCGTTATGTCTTCGATAGCCCAACGTTATGGGCTTTTGAGACCAGCATCATGCTAGGGGCGACAGTATATGTTCTGGGCTGGGCTTACGCCCACCTATACCGCTTGCATCTCAGAGTCGATGTTTTCTACGTGCGATTGTCCCCCCGGGGCAAGGCGCTTATTGATGCTTTAGGCACCCTGTTCCTGGCTTTTCCGATACTGGTGGTAATGATAATAAACTCGGTCAACTATACAGTCATCGCCTGGACGACAAAAGAGCGCCTGGACCTGACCATCTGGTATCCTCCCGCTGGTCCGATGAGAACCATCGTCGCACTTGGTTTCATACTGCTCACTTTGCAGTGTCTGGTCCAGTTCGTCCGCGACGTGCATATGGTGGTAAGGAGCAAGCCATATGACTCTTAGTCCTGAATTCGTGACGGTGGTTATGCTGGGGGCCGTCGTTATCGGGCTTTTCACCGGTTTCCCCATTGCTTTTATCCTGGGTACAGCGGCGCTCTTGTTCGGGCTTCCCTTTTTCGGCGAGCAGATTGGCAAACTTATCTACCAGCGGGTCTGGAATCTCTTACTTAACTATACTCTCCTGGCCGTCCCCCTCTTCATTTTCATGGGACTGGTGCTGGAGCGCTCCGGAATTGCCGAGCGGCTGTACGATGTTTTATACCTCTGGCTGGGTAGAGTCAGAGGCGGGCTGGGCATTGTCACCATCGTCGTCGGCACCGTTCTGGCGGCGACGGTGGGCACTATCAGCGCCTCAGTCACGATGCTCGCCTTAGTTGGTCTTCCCTCTATGCTGAAACGAGGCTATGATAAAGGGCTAGCTACGGGCGCGATTTGCGCCGGCGGTTGCCTCGGCATTCTAATTCCACCCAGCGTTATGCTCGTCCTCTACGGACCGATGGCGCAAATCTCAGTGGGCAAACTGTTTTTCGGCGCTTTCATGCCAGGCTTTCTGCTCTCCTTTCTGTACATACTTTACATCGCCATCCGCGCCGCACTTGAGCCACAAATAGGCCCCCCCATACCAGCCGAGGAAATGCAAATCCCATTTATGAAGAAAACACGAATGCTCATGACGGCGCTGGTGCCTCCGGTCTTGCTCGTTATGGCAGTGCTGGGGACTATTTTTCTCGGAGTCGCCCCGCCCACCGAAGCGGCAAGTGTCGGCGCCTTTGCCGCTGTCCTGCTTACGTTAGCTTACCGCAAATTCAGCTGGAAAGTAATCCAGGAGTGCGCTCTATTTACGATGCAAACGAGTGCCTTTATTTTTCTCATGGCCACCATGTCCTTCGCGTTCACCGGGGTGTTCATTGGCGTTGGCGGTGATGACGTCGTCAAGGGTTTGATTCTGGGCACGGCCGGGGGGAAATGGGGGGCTTTCTTTATTGTGATGTTTCTCATCTTTATCCTCGGCTTTTTCCTTGACTGGATAGGAATCGTCTTCATCATGGTGCCAATCATCACCCCCATCGCGGCCGCCTATGGATTTGACCCCGTCTGGTTTGCCATCATGGTCTGCGTTAATCTTCAGACCGCGTTCATGACACCCCCCTTCGCCCCAGCCATCTTCCTGGTCAAAGGTGCGGCTGACCCCAGCCTGGGGGTAACTATGTCGGATATCATCCGCGGCATCTGGCCCTTTGTCTTCCTGGTACTGGTGGGGATGGTGCTATGCGTTGCCTTCCCCGAGATAATACTATGGCTACCCCAAAAGATGATTAAGTAGTCTGGAAAGGAGACTGAAATTGGGTACGGAAAAACATCTGACAGCTTTGAAGGACGCCGTCGTCAGGCTCGATTTTGAAGGCGCCGCCAAGGCGGCGAAGGAGGCGATGGCGGCGGGGGTGGACGCCAACCTGGCCATTAACGAGGGACTGGTGCCCGGGATGGCCGCCGTCGGCGAGAAGTACGAGAAAGGCGAGTATTTCCTCTCCGAACTGGTCGTCGCCGCCGAGGTGATGAAGGAAAGCCTGAATGTCATCATGCCCTATGCCAAAGGCGGACTCAGCACGCGGGGCAAGGTGGTCATTGCCACGGTGGAAGGCGATATGCACGACCTGGGTAAGAACATCGTCACCAGCCTGCTCAAAGCCAACAGCTTCGATGTCATTGATTTGGGTGTGAGCGTGCCCCCTCAGAAAATCGCCGAGGCGGTGCGAGAACACAAGCCGGACGTCGTCGGCATGTCCGCCCTGCTTTCCATCACGATGCCCAAGATGGGCGAGACCATCGAGGCGCTGAAGCGAACAGGCTTGAGAGACAGCGTCAAAATCATCGTCGGCGGGGCGGCGCTCGTCCCCGAGTTTGCCCTGAGAATCGGCGCCGACCACAAGGCCGCCAACGCCCTGGAAGGCGTCAAAAAGTGCATCGAGTGGGTGAGCCAGAAAGAGAGGAGAAGCTAATATGGCTGAGATGACGCGTCGCCAACGAATAATGAAAGCCAGCCTGAAGCAGAAGACGGACAAACTGCCCTTCTTCCACTGGTGGCGGCACAGCCAGATTGGCTGGGCGGAGCGCGAATGCCGCAACCGCGGGATGGGCATGAATTATGAGAGACCAAGCTCAGTCTCATCGCTAAAGGGCGTGGATGTCACCGAGAAGCAGATTTATGTCAATGGTCAGAAGATATACCGGCGCATCTATGAGACACCGGTGGGTTCCGTCTATTACGATGAGATGCGAGAGCCCGGCACCTTCCAATGGCATGGCGACCGTAGCTGGACGGATGTGACGCCGTGGCAGACCGACCGCCTCATTAAAGGCCCCGATGACTACAAAGTCGTCAAATACCTTGTCGAGCACACGGAGTACCAGCCCCACTACTTCCCGGTGGAGCAGGCGAAGGACTGGCTGGGCGAAGAGGGCTTGGTCTGTGATTTCCATGCCCACTCCCCGATGCAGATGCTGATGATTGACTGGGTGGGCAGCGAGCACGGCCGGTTTTTCATCCACTACGCCAAGTACCGCGACGTGGTGGAAGACCTGTACCAGGCCATCTCCCGGAGCCGCGAGCCGATGTATGAAATCGCCGCCAAGTCGCCGGTGGATGTTGTCCTCGGCGGCGACAATGTCGACGGCGTCCTGGTCAACCCCAGGCTGTTCGAGAAATACTTTATGCCAGAATACGAGAAAATGGCGAAAGTCCTGCACGCCCACGGCAAGCTCCTGGCGGTGCATATGGACGGACGCGTGGGCGTTCTGAAGGACCTCATCGCCAAAACGCCTATCGATATCATCGAGGGTCTGCATCCGCCGCCAGTCGGCGACCTGCCCATCGGCGAGGCGCTCAAAGCCTGGCCCGATAAGGTCATCTGGATGGGCTTCCCGGGGTCGATTTACGTTATGGGTCCGGAGGAGACGAAGAAGCACATGCTCGGCGTCCTGAGAGAGGTTATCCCCGGCGAGCGGTTGTGCGTAGCGATGTCGACCGAGAACATCGTCTCCAACGAGAACCTGCTGACGATGACGAGCGTGCTGGAGAAGTGCGATCTGCCGCTGACGCCGAAGCAGATTGATAAAATAGAGAAGGCAGTGCGGAAGTAG
>JBGOXU010000084.1:0-5696 GCA_041479305.1 Dehalococcoidia bacterium | reverse complement strand
TTGACCTGCGGTCGATGACGCAGGGCAGAGGGACTTACACGATGAAGTTTAGCCACTACGAAGAGGTGCCGGCCCACATCACGCAGAAGATACTCGCCGAAAGGCAGGCTGAGAAGGAAAAAGCCAAAGCCAGCGCCTAGCCCGCCCCAGGCTGGCAAAGTCCTGTCTGGTTTTGTAGCGCCCTCCTGAAGCCTTTGCGGGCGGCTGGCAGGTCCGTCTGAGGCAGGTGGCAATCCCAACAACCACTGTCATTGCGAATCCGCCAAAGGCGGATGTGGCAATCTCAATGAATCGGAGACAATCTATTGAGACTGCTTCTCTGCGCCCGTAATAACAACCGCGAGTTGAGATTCTTCGCTTCGCTCAGAATGACATTTGGGTCTCTGTCACCCTGACCCTTCTACGGAAGGGGAAGGGTCTCACCTTGGGGGGACCTGTCAACGCCAGTTCCGGCAAGCAGACGCCAGCCAGCTTAAGCTACGTGGGCCTGATTTCCTGCCGCATAAAGAGGACGTAGCTAATGGCGAAGCAGACGGCGCTCAGGCTGATTAAGCTGGTCAGGTGCGGCCAGATAAGCAGCAAGCTCTGCGTGAGGCTCAGCGGATTGGCAATCATAAAGCTCGCCTGACTGGTGCTGATGATACCCAGGCTGCCCACGACCTGCGGCAGAAGCAGTGCGCCCATCGCCTCGGAGTAGAGTGTATTTGGCGAGATGCGCATTATCATTCCCTGTAAGTTCGCGTTGCGGATAATCTCGGCTTCCGGGCTGTTCTGCGATATCGGCGCGATGGCGTTGGCGATGGCCGGCGCAATGAGCAGGATGAAGATGCTGAAGAACAGCCAGACGCCGATGCAAACCAGCAAGGATGAAGCGATGCGGCGCATGACCACGGAGAAAAGCATCGCCAGCCCCAGCCAGAAAGCCCCGTAGAAGACGGTGAGGACGAAGTAGATGAAGAGGCGGATAATTTCCTCGGGGTTGGGGGGCACGCCAATCATACGCAGGCCGTAGCCAGCGACCAGACCCATTACGGTGGCAATCATCACGGCCAGTGTGACCACGCCCGCCAGGAATTTGCCGTTAATGACGCTGTCGCGGAAGACCGGCTGGGAGAGGAGCCGGCTGAGCGTGCCGCCGGTGCGTTCGCTGTTGATGGCATCAAACCCCAGGGCGATGCCAATCAGCGGGATGAGCAGGGCAAGCAGACTAACCAGCGATGGTATCGCCGTGCCGGACGTGGTAAAAAGCCCGAGGAAGACAAAATCCGGGGGCAGGTTCAACTGGCGGATACCCTGCGAGGCCGCAATCAGGCCGGCCGTCGCGGCAAAGAGGGTCAGAACGAAGAAAATGATAAACCGGATGCTGGTGAAATAATCGGCTAACTCTTTACGCAGAACAGCGGTCACGGGCTAATTCTCCTTGAAGTATTTCATATAGATATCGTCGAGCGAGAACTCCTGGATTTTCATCTGAATCAGGGGGAAGTTGTTCTGCACCACGACTTTGGCCAGGTCCGGGCGCAGGTCAGACTCCGTGGTCACCACCAGGGTATTCTGGTTGGTGTCAACGGTGAGGACGCCTTTGATGGTCTTGATGGTATCGATAAGCTGTGGCGTGGGCTGTGTGGTCTCAACCTCAATCATGTAACGGCCTCCCGCCAGCGCGTCCCGCCCCAGTTTGTCAATGTCACCCTCGATGACCATTTTGCCTTTGCTCAGGATGCCGATGCTGTGGCAGACTCTCTGCACCTGGTAGAGCTGGTGTGATGACAGCACCACGGTGGTGCCCATCTTAGGCAGATTGCCAATGAGGTCGAGGAGGCGGTTAATGCCTTCCGGGTCCAGGCCGGAGGTGGGTTCGTCAAGGAAGACCAGCTTGGGATTCTTGATTAAGACATCCGCAATCCCCAGTCTCTGTTTCATACCGCGGGAGAACTTGCCCACGGCGTCGTCAGCCCGGTCCTTGAGTCCGACCATCGCCAGCACCTCGTCGGTGCGCTTGCGCGCCTCGGCGTAAGGAATACCGTTCAGGTCGGCGATGAACATCAGGTTCTCGCGGGCGGTGATACCATCGTAGAAACCCACCTTCTCCGGCAGGTAACCGACGAGCCGTTTGACCTTGAGAGGCTCGCGGGTGGGATTGAAGCCCAGCACCCGCGCCGTGCCGGAAGCCGGCTCGGTCAGGCCGAGGAGCATCAGGATGGTGGTCGTTTTGCCCGCGCCATTGGGACCGAGCAGACCAAACACCTCATTCTCCTTAACGTGGAAGTTAAGGCGGTCGACGACAGTGGTGCTATCGTACCTCTTGGTCAGGTCCTGGGTCTCGATGGCGTATCTTACTTCGCCCATTGCTTTACCGCCTGCTGAACCGCATGAACACGAAAATGAGGCCGACAATGACGATGAAGATGATTGCCACGCCAACCCAGCCCCAGATGGTGGGGGTCTCCACGGTCACTCTGACCTGGATTTGCGGAGCGACCGTCTGAGTGCTGGAAGCCTGGAGGCTGATGACGTAGTCGCCGGCGATGGTTTCCGGTGGCGGCTTAATGTTCACTTCAACAGTCTTTGAGTCCAGGGCGGCCAGGGAATCGAGCTCTTTGGGGTTGAAGTCAATCGTCCAGCCGCTGGGTTTAGTCGAAGAGAAGTTGATTTTGTCCACCGCAGCGGTGCTTATGTTGACCAGCTCGATGGAGAAAGAGTTGTCTTTACCGGCGGTAGCGGCGGTGTCGTAGCGCTCGTTCGATGGGAGCAGGGTAAGGTTGTACCGGGCGGTGATAACCGCCTTCAGGTTTATCGTTGTCTTGAGCGTGCCGGAGTCAGCGGTCAAGCTGATATCGTACGCCCCGGGGTCGGGAAGGGGCAGGAAAGGTGGGGTAACGGAAACCAGGATTTTATCGCCAAAGGTGAAGCCTGGTTTCAGGCTCATTGCGGTGAGTTTCTTGTCCTTCTCGTAAGGTGGTGTCATAGCGACTTCCCAGTTGGGCGGCGCTTTGGTGGTCAGGTTATAGACGAGGGGAACATCCGTGAGCTTGGCGGCGGTGTAGAGGAACTCCACGTCAAAGGTGAGCGCTTGCCCGGCAATGCTGCTGAGAGTGGGGTAGAGGGCGCGTGCCTCAATCTTGGGTTCCACGATTGGCCTGGCTACGGTGACCCTGATTTGGGCTTTAATGGGCGCAACTCCGTCCGCGGCGGCGGTTAGGGTGACAAAAACGTCACCGGCGTCAGCATCAGCGGGAACGGTGATGGTGGCATCAACCCTTTTGGTCTCGGCCGATTCCAGCGAAGCCATTCTTTCCGGGTCCCACTCGACTGTCCAGCCCTTGGGCTGTTCGGAAGTGAAGACAATATTGCTTACTTTTGTCGTGCCCGTGTTTTTCACGTTCATACTGAAGAACTGTTCTCTGCCGACAAAAGTTTCCGTATTGTATTTGCCGTCGCTGGGCGTGAAGGAGAGGCTGGCGCTCTGCGCGAAAACTGTGCTCAGCGGGGAAACCGCCAGCAGGCTGACCAGCATCAGGAGGGAAAAAATCCGTGCCATCTTCATCCTTATCACCTCGTTGAAACTTTTCCTGTTCGTGTAACCTTAATAATACTATATCTTAGCTTGGGACTTCAAATCAACTTTATGTAAAGAGTAATCCGCCTGGAACCGGCGTCAGCTTGCCAGAAGCTCCTTTAGTTTGGCCGTGAACGCCGGCAGGACTCTGCGCCAGTCGCCGATGACGCAGTAGCGGGCCTGCTTGATGATGTTTGCCTCCGGGTCCTTATTGATGGCCACGATGTTCTTGGCCGTGGAACACCCGGCCATGTGCTGGCTTGAGCCGGAAATGCCGACAGCGAGATAAAGTTCCGGGCCGATGATTTTACCCGTCAGCCCGATGAGCCGGACGTCCGGGACCCAGCCGTTATCGCAGGCCGGACGGCTGGCGCCCACCGCCCCTTTGAGCAATTTTGCCACCTCCTCCAGCGGTTTGAACCCATCCGCCCCGCCAATCCCGCGGCCGCCGCTCACCACTACGCGGGCATCCTCCAGTCTGATTCCCTCGACCGCCTGGGCGACCTTTTGAACAAATTTGGCCTTCACGACTGCCGGGTCAATGTCTACCTTAATATCTATAGTCTCACCCTGCCGGGAGGGGTTGTGGAGGAGGGGAGTCATCGTTTTGGCGCGGACGGTGGCGACCTGCGGGTCGGTGGCGCTGGTGAAGACGCCGTGGGCGTTGCCGCCGTAGACCGGCTTGGTCTGGAGCAATCGCTTCGATGCCGGGTCAATCGCCAGGTCGACGCAGTCCATCGTGGCCGTGGTCTTGAGCCGGAAGGCAAACCTTGGCGCCAGGTCGCGCCCGATGGCCGTTTGCCCCATCAGCACCACCTGCGGCAACACCTGGCCGACGACCTTCTCCATCGCCAGCAAATAGGCATCCGTCTGGTAATCCTTAAGAATTGGGTTGTCCACCACATAGACTTTATCGGCGCCGAAGGCGATAGCTTCCTGAGCCAGACCCTTAACCTCGCTGCCAACAAATACGGCGCTCAACGGCGCACCGAGGTCGTTCGCCAGCTTGCGCGCCCCGCCCAGTAGCTCGGCGGTGATTGCCGCCAGCTTACCGTTACCCGCTTCCCCGAAGACCAATACCCCTTTATATTCTGCCATCAGTGACTCCAGTCTACCACGCTTAAATTAAGAATTTGTTAAGATTTGATTAGAGGAGCCTTAGAGTAACTTAGCTTCCCTGAGCTTCACCGCCAGGTTGGCGCCCGCCTCTTCCGGCGTCTGCCCGCCGATGACCTCGCACTTGCCTTCGCGGACGGGCTGGAAGAGCTTGAGAAGGTTGGTCTTGCGCCCGGCCGCTCCAATTTGCGCCGGGTCGACGCCAATATCCGCCGGTTTCCAGACCACCGGCTCAATCTTCTTGGCCGTCATAATGCCCTTGATGGTGGGGTAGCGCGCCTGCCCCAGCTCGTTGCTCACCGTGACGAGGGTGGGGAGGGGCGTCTCCACGACCTCATAGCCGTCACTGACAACGCGCTCGACCCTGGCTTTGCCGTTAGCGACTTCGATCTTCTTAGCCACCGTGACGCAGGGGAGTCCCAGAATCTCAGCAATGCCCGAGCCGACCAGCCCGGCATCCCAGTCGGACGCCTGCCGGCCGCAGAGAATAAGGTCGTAACTGCCGATTTTCCTGATTGCCATCGCCAGGGCGTAGGCGGTCGACCAACTGTCCCCGCCGGCAAAGGCCTCATCCTCGAGCAGAACCAGCGCGTCTGCCCCCATTGACAGCGGTTTCTTGACCACCTCCCTTTGTAGATTGGCGCCGAGGCTGAGGGCGGTGATTTTGGCCGGCTGTTTGTCCTTGATGCGGAGAGCGGCTTCCACAGCGTGCTCATCAAAGGGGCTGAGGACGGACATCACCCCGGGACCCGGCACCATCCGGTTGGTGGTGGGGTCAATCTTAAAGGCGCTGGGTGGCGCTTCCGGGTCGACGACCTGTTTGACGCAAACGATTATGTTCATACGGCTCCTACTTCACATTCTGGGCCGGGTCGAAGGGTTCCGCTTCGGCGCTGCGGCCGTTGACGATGAGGTCGGCCATAATCCGGCCCACCGCCGGGCTCCACTGGATGCCAAACGGTCCTGTCCAGGTAGCCAAATAAACGTTGTCCCAGGCGGGTAAACGGCCCAGCATGGGTAA
>JBGOXU010000083.1:0-5710 GCA_041479305.1 Dehalococcoidia bacterium | reverse complement strand
GCCGAACTCATCGAGGATGGGCGGGAAGAAGACGGAGAAGGTATGCCGGATGCCGTAAGCCAGTATCATCCCCAGGGCGGCCAGGGCAACGACATACCAGCCGTAGAAAAAAGAGGGGCGCCTGACCATCAAACTCTCAATCTTAGTGCGACTTGACTTTACCACAACGGCTGGATGAAATCCAGTTTATGGAGTTTGTAGAGTTTGTAGAGTTTGTAGAGTTTGTAGAGTTTGTAGAGTTTGTAGAGTTTGTAGAGTTTGTAGAGTTGGGGAGTTGTGCTTTGGCCAGGACCAACTTCATAAACCCAATCAACCCAATAGACTCAATGAACTGGTGGTGGTGGTGGGCAGAGGTGGGGCACTCCCCTTGCTTTATAAAAAATGGTTATGCTATACTAACTCGAAAATTTGAAAGCGAGGACGGTAGTTGCTCACTAGCTTCGGTTACGTCGGGCTATTCCTGATTATTGCCATCCTTTTCACCATCTTAATGGTCTTTATCCCCGTAATGCTCCGGTTCATGAAGGTCGTCCCCAGGAATCCCAATCCGACCAAGTACGACAACTTCGAATGCGGGATGGAGCCCATCGGCAAGTCCTGGGTGCAGTTCAACTTCCGCTACTATTTCTATGCCCTCATTTTTCTCGCCCTGGATGTCCTGGTGGTCTTCATCTATCCGTGGGCGGTCGCCTTCCGCCGGCTGGGTATCTTCAGCTTCGCCGCCATCGTGGTGGTGCTGGCGATAATCTCCGTTGGCTATGTCTACGCGTGGAGGAAAAAGGTTCTGGAATGGAAGTAGGTCCGGTCCACAGGCAAGTCTACTCGGAAATTGAAATCGACCGGGCGGAAGGGGCGGCGATTGAAGCCCTGAAAGCACGCAGTCTGCAACCCATCCGCGACCCCGACCGGTGGCTCGATGAAGAGCTGAAGAAAAATATCCTGCTGACCTCGGTTGATGCCGTCATCAACTGGGCGCGGAGCAACTCGCTCTGGCCCGTGGTCTGCTTCCCCGCCTGCTGCGCCTTTGAGTTCATCACCACCGCCGCGTCACGATTTGACATTTCCCGCTTCGGGATGGAAATCATCCGTGCTTCCCCCCGCCAGTCCGACCTGATGATTACCGCCGGTACACTGACCTGGAAGATGGCCCCCAATGTCCGCCGCATTTACGACCAGATGCCCGAGCCAAAGTGGGTTATTGCTATGGGCGCCTGCGCCATCAGCGGCGGCATCTTCGCCTCGGCGGATTACGCCGTGGTCCCGGGGTACAACCGCATCATCCCGGTGGACGTCTATGTCCCCGGCTGTCCACCTCGCCCTGAGGCCCTGCTCTACGGCATCCAGATGCTCCAGAAAAAGATTAAGAAAGAATCAATTCGGAAGAGGAAATAATGACCGTCGCGCTCTCCGGCAAAGAAATAGCCGACAAAATCGCCGAGAAATTTCCCGGCAGTATTATCGACTCTAACCAGAGCTACTTTGTGGTCAAAAGCGAGTCGCTGCTCCCGGTGGCGATGTACCTGAAAGACACGCCGGACTACGATTTCAAATACCTCAACTATGTCACCGCCGTCGATTTCCACGACCGCTTTGAGGCCGTCTACCAGATGACTTCTCTGGAGCGCAACCACAGTATCGCGATGAAGACCACCTGCCCCCGCGATAACCCTGTCCTGCCCTCGGTGGTCGGACTTTGGAAAACGGCGGACTACCAGGAGCGCGAGATTTACGACCTGATGGGCATCAGGTTTGAAGGTCATCCCAATATGAGGCGCATCGTCCTCTGGGACGGTTTCCCGGGACACCCGCTGCGGAAGGACTTCAATGGCGCTTAGAACCGAGCCTTTTGCCTTAAACATCGGCCCGGCGCACCCGAGCACCCACGGCGTCTTCCGGATGCGCGCCACCCTCGATGGCGAGGTCATCGTTGACCTGGAGCCGGTCTTCGGCTATCTCCATCGCGGCGTGGAAAAGCTGGCCGAGCAGAGGACGTACACCGGCATCATCCCGCTCACCGACCGGCTGGACTACCTGGCTTCGATGAGCAACAACATGGCTTACTGCATGGCCGTGGAAAAGCTGACGGAAATAAAAGTTCCCGAGAGAGCGCTCTACCTGCGCGTCATTCTCTCTGAGCTACAGCGCATCGCCAGCCACCTGGTCGCCACCGGCGCTTTCCTGAACGATTGCGGCGCCTTTATGACGCCCATTCTTTACATGCTGAGAGAAAGAGAGAAAATCCTCGACCTGCTGGAGATGGTCTCCGGCCAGCGCCTGACCTACAACTATATGCGTATCGGCGGGGTCAGCCAGGACGTGCCGGCGGAGTTCATGCCCGCCCTGCAGAAGTTCATGGCCCAGATGCCCCGCTTCATCGGCGAGTATGAGCAACTCCTCAAAGAGAACGAAGTCCTGATTGCCCGCTCCCGCGGCGTGGGCATCCTGTCCAAGGAGATGGCCATCAACAGCGGCGCCAGCGGGCCGGTACTGAGGGCCAGCGGAGTCCAGTGGGACCTCCGTAAAGCCGACCCCTACGCTATCTATGAGCGCTTTGAGTTCGATATTCCGACCGGAGAGATGGGCGATTCCTATGACCGCTATCGCGTTAGAATTGAAGAGATGCGGCAGAGCCTGCGCATCATCGAGCAGGCGGTGAAACAGATTCCGGACGGTCCGGTGAAGGCGGAAGTGCCCCATCTGTTCCACCCGCCCAGGGGCGAAGTCTACGCCCACATCGAGGCGCCGAAAGGCGAGCTGGGCTTCTACGTGGTCTCCGATAACTCCATTACCCCCTACCGCTTCCATGTCCGCGCCCCCAGCCTCATCAACCTGACCGCCCTGCGCGAGATGCTCATCGGCTGGAAGATTGCCGATGCCATCATTATCTTCGGCAGCATTGATATTTGTATGGGTGAGGTCGACCGCTAATGGCACCAGCGAACAATCCGGTCCTGATGGTCACCCTACCGCCCGACTGGCCCGGCGGGTTCTGGTGGCATTTGCTCGTCTTCAGTGTCATCATCCTCGCCTTCGTGCTATCGATGGTCATCGGCTTCATCTACTTCGAACGGCGGGTGATGGCCAGGATGCAGGCGCGGCTCGGCCCCAATCGCGTCGGCCCCTTCGGCTTGCTCCAGGCCATCGCTGACGCCGTCAAAGTCCTGCTGAAGGAAGACATTGTCCCCGCCAAGGCGGACAAATTCATCCACCTGCTGGCGCCCATCGTTGCCTTTGCGCCGGCGCTGATGATTTTTGCCGTTATCCCCTTCCAGAGCGGGGCGGCGCTCGCCGACCTGAACGTCGGCATCCTGTACATTTTCGCGGTCGCCTCGGTCACGTCCGTGGGGATTTTTATGGCCGGGTGGAGCTCGGGCAACAAGTACTCCATCATCGGGGCAATGCGCGATATCGCTGCCATCGTTAGCTATGAGATTCCGATGGTGCTGGCGATTGCCGGCGTGGTGCTCGTGGCCGGGTCGCTCTCCCTGAACCAGATTGTGATGACGCAGGACATTCCCTTTATCCTCGTCCAGCCGCTGGGCTTCCTCCTCTTCTTCCTCGCCGGCTGCGCCGAGATTAACCGCAGCCCCTTTGATTTGCTCGAAGCCGACTCGGAGATTGTTGCCGGCTTCCACACCGAGTACTCCGGGATGAAGTTTGCCATGTTCTACCTGGTGGAGTACGCCGAAGCGGTGGCGATGTCCGTTATCATCAGCACCCTGTTTCTGGGCGGGTGGCGCGGACCGTGGCTGCCGCCGTGGCTGTGGGTCATCGTCAAGACCGGGGCGGTCTTCTTCCTGATGGTCTGGGTGCGCACGACGATGCCCCGCGCCCGCATCGACCAGATGATGGCTTTCGCCTGGAAGTTCCTCTTGCCGCTGGCGCTCATCAACCTATTGATTACCGGTGTTGAGATACTCTTCCTCCCGGTTACCATACCGTGGACGATGGTAGTGATTAACATTGTAATTGCCTTAGCGTTGATACCGCTCTGGTCAAAGATTTTCCGGTCAGGATGGAGCAAAGTTGAAGTCTAACGGTTTTGGCACCGGCATAGCCAAAGGTATGGTGGTGACCCTCAGGCACCTCTTCCGTCACCCGGTCACCAGCCAGTACCCGGAGCAGAGGCTTAACCCCTCCCGCCGCATCCGCGGCAACGAGCTGGTGTGGAGCCAGAAGCGCTGCACCGGCTGCGGCACGTGCGCCAAAACCTGTCCCCAGGGAGCGATTAGAATTGTCACCTCGCCGAATATGGCGGACAACAAGTACGAGGTTATCGAGTACGATGTCGACACCGGCTACTGCATCCAGTGCGGTCTGTGCGTGGAAACCTGCCCCTACTCCGCCCTGTACATAGGACGGACTTACGAAAAAGCGAAATACCGCCGCGGCGAGCTGATGCAGAGCAAAGAGATTATGCTGGAAAAGCCAGACCGGGCGGTGAGCGGGTATTTCTATCCTGAATTCGCCGAGAAGCTGCCGAAGCAGACGCTGCTGGTCGAGAAGATTACTGAGAAGAAGACGAAAAAGTAATGGGACTGGTGATTTCTTTCTGGCTCTTCGGGGCGGTCGCTATACTGGCGGCAATGGGCGTGGTGTTCCTCAAGAACATCTTCCACGCCGCCCTATCGCTTATCTTGTGCCTCCTGATGGTGGCCGGTCTCTATGTCACCCTCAGCGCCGACTTTCTAGCGGCGGTGCAGGTGCTCATCTACGTCGGCGCCATCTCGGTGCTGATTATTCTGGCGATTATGATGACCAGGGAGTTTCAGCGGGGCAGCCCGGGAAATCGACTGCAGACGCCGGCTTTCGTCGTGGCAATTCTATTCCTGGGCGTGCTGGTCTACGCCCTGACGGCAACGACCTGGCCCATTTCGGGTGCGGCGCCCATTGAGCCGACGACGGACGCCCTGGCCTTCAAGCTGCTGGGTAAAGACGGCTTTGTCCTGCCGGTGGAGATTGCCGCCGTCCTGCTGTTATCGGCGGTGCTGGGCGCTATCGTGATTGCGAGGGAGAAGTAATGACACTGGGACTGGAACATTATCTATTACTCTCGGCAGTCCTGTTCACCATCGGGCTGTACGGGGCGTTGACGCGGCGCAATGCCATCATCATCTTTATGTGCATCGAGCTGATGCTTAATGCTGTCAACATCACGATGGTCGCCTTTTCGCGCTACATCGTGCCGACATTGCTGACCGGCCAGGTCTTCGCCCTCTTCATCATCGTGGTGGCGGCGGCCGAGGTGGCAGTGGGCGTGGCTATCGTCCTGGCGATTTACCGCGGCGTCCAGGACATCGATATTACCAAGGTCGACTTAATGAAATGGTAAACTGAGGAAAGTCAGAGAGTTATCGAAAGAGGAACAGCATGAAACAAACGGGTAGTTTTGCAGGCGTTTTTTGGTTTGCTGGCTGGCTGTTCACGATTGGCTACGCTCAGCTGGTATGGTGGAAGATACTACTGGGCATCGTGGTCTGGCCGTTCTTCCTGGGCGGAGTGGTAAGGTAGATTAGAAAACAGAGTCAAACAATACCGCTAAAGGGAGTGAGGCGAGAACCTAACCGAGAGCTAGAAGAGAACATGTGGATTGAAATCAAGAAAGTAAATAACCTGATGCTCGCCGAGATGTGGAAAGAGCTTTTTGAGGGCGAAGGCATTCCCACCCGCATCTGGCCCAGCGCCGGCTTGCCCATCGGGCAGGAGTTCG
>JBGOXU010000082.1:0-5750 GCA_041479305.1 Dehalococcoidia bacterium | reverse complement strand
TATTTCAATCGAATGAAAGCACAAGGTTAAAGTACAGGAACGTGTCCGTCTGCTGTACAGCATCGCTTATAATGCCGGATTGAACAACACGCTAGAGACCAAGCCCAAACACCACCTCAAAAGTTCTACCTATTAATACCCCGTAGTTCAACACAACTCCTACGGATTCCTCAAGCACTCATCGTGGTTATCAACGTTGCGCATAATGAGAGTATCGCCATGCCGCTCAAAGGTCAGGCGGTACTTACGGTCAACGTAGGCTTCAAAGACACCCGGAGCGCTATCTACCGGGTGGCTGCGTAATCCCGGGTGGCGGAAATTACTATCAAGAAGCATCAGCGCTCTGTCTACTTTCCGCCGTATTGCGGTGGGAAGTTTCGAATACTGACGGACAAACCTCGCGGTGAGCTCAATCGGCATTACTTACCGTTCTCACCAGTCTTACCCGGCTTCTCTTTCGCCTCTTTGTGCAGAAAAACCACTGCCGATTTGGCATCCGGAAAGCGATGGACACGACCGGCGCGGATGTCCGCCTCAGCTTCCTTTTCACCCTGCTGCCAGCGCTTCGTCCAGAACCATGCCTGCTCTTTATCCACCAGTTTCTTGACCTTCAGCACAACCTCACCGTCCCTCACCCGGACATCCAGGAAGTCGCCTTCTTCAATACCAAGTTTTTTCCTTACTGATTGCGGCAGTGTCAACTGCGCCTTCTTGCGTACCTGCACCAGCTCTGACATACTCTCTCCTACTATCAGAATATCCGATTATCTTACTCTAGATTATAATTTAACGGGTTGAATGTCAAGAGTACCCGTGCGCCGCCATTCGGATTATGCTAAAATATAACCACTATGGCGGATGACGGCGATGCGCTTCCGCCCCATCGAGAAAGTGGGCAAATAATCGATATGGAATACGCACACCCCCGCGAGGTCAGGGAGTCCATCCGGCGCGGCGAGCTGTCCCGCCCCACCTGCGGGCTGGCGGCCGGCTACACTCAGGCCAACCTCGTCATTCTACCCAGGGACCTCGCTTTCGACTTCTTTCTGTTCTGCCAGCGCAACCCTAAACCCTGCCCCGTCCTCGAGGTGCTTGAGCCGGGCAAACACGAGCCGATTCTGACCGCCCCCGGCGCCGATATCCGCACCGACATTTCCAGGTACCGTATCTACCGGGACGGCAAGCTGGTCGGCGAAGAAAAGAATATCACCAAACACTGGCGGAGCGACCTGGTCAGCTTCCTGCTCGGCTGCAGCTTTACCTTTGAATCGGCGCTCATCCGGGCGGGCATCGCCCTGCGCCACATCGACGAGGGCAAGAACGTCTCGATGTTCATCACCAATATTCCGTGCGTGCCTGCCGGCGTCTTTGCCGGGCCGCTCGTGGTGACGATGCGCCCCATCCCACGGCAGAAGGTGGTCAAAGCCGTCCAGATTACCTCCCGCTTCCCCGCCGTCCACGGCGCGCCGGTGCACATCGGCGACCCCGGGAAAATCGGCATCCGCGACCTGTCCAAGCCGGACTACGGCGATGCCGTCGAAATCAAAGCGGACGAAGTGCCGGTCTACTGGGCTTGCGGCGTCACGCCCCAGGCGGTCGCCCTGAAATCGAAGCCGCCGCTGATGCTCACCCACTCGCCGGGCTATATGTTCGTCACCGACCTGCTCGACGAAGACCTATCGGTCCTGTGAGGCACTATGGCGCGAAAAGTCGATTTCAACTGTGATTTGGGCGAGAGCTTCGGCGCCTACCAGCACGGCTACGATGAGCAGTTGATGCCGTATATATCGTCGGCGAACATCGCCTGCGGGTTTCACGCCGGCGACCCCGTCTGGATGCGCAAGACGGTCAGCATCGCCGAGAAGGCGGGCGTGGCTATCGGCGCCCATCCCAGCCTGCCCGACCTCGTGGGCTTCGGCCGCCGCGAGATGAAGATAACGCCCGAGGAGGCCCGCAACTACGTCGTCTACCAGATTGGCGCGCTCCAGGCTTTCACTAAGACCAAGCGCCTCCAGCACGTCAAGCCCCACGGCGCGCTCTACAATATGGGCGCCGTCGATGAGAAGATTGCCCGCGCGGTGGCTGAGGGCGTCAGGGAAGTCGACCCCAGCCTGATTCTGGTTGGGCTGGCCAACTCGGCGTGGATGAAGGTAGGCAAAGAGCTCGGACTGAAAGTGGCTAGCGAGGTCTTCGCCGACCGCGCGCTGAACCCGGACGGCACGCTCGTGGCGAGAGGTCAGCCCGGCGCGGTAATCAAAGACCTCGATAAGGTCGTCGCCGCCAGCCTCAAAATGGTCGTCGAGGGCAGAGCCACGGCTATCGACGGCACGGAGATTGCCATTCGCGCCGACACCATCTGCCTGCACAGCGATACGCCCGGGGCCGTCGACCTTGCCCGCACGTTGCGGGAGCGGATAGAGGCGGCGGGGGTATCCATCGTGCCGATGGGGAGCTTCCTCTAATCCCTATGATTTACGACCAGCCACGCTTCCTACCCGGCGGCGATGAAGCCCTCTTCGTTGAGCTTGGCGACGAGATAAGCCCGGAGCTGAACCGCCGCGTCCGCAACCTCAAACTGGCAATCGAGAAGCAGGGAATCCCCGGCGTCATTGAGACCGTGCCCGCCTACCGCTCCCTCCTCATCTATTTCGAACCCTGGCAGGTGCATCCCAAAGAGTTGCGAGAAATTCTTTTCCGTTTGTCCCAGCAACCTCTCGAAAGTGAACTGTCCAAACCCAGGCTCATCGAAATTCCCACCGTCTACGGCAGCGAGTATGGCCCCGATTTGGAGTTCGTCGCCAGCCACAACAAGCTCAGCGTTAACGAGGTTATTCAAATCCATACCGGCACGCCCTACCTAATCTACATGATTGGCTTCCTCCCCGGTTTCCCCTACCTCGGCGGGATGTCGGCAAAAATCGCCGCTCCGCGACTCGACACCCCCCGCACCCGCATCCCGGCGGGGTCGGTGGGCATCGCCGGGACTCAGACCGGCATCTACCCGGCGGAAAGCCCGGGCGGCTGGCGGCTGATTGGGCGCACGCCGCTCAAGGTTTTCGACCCCACCCGCCAGCCACCTGCCCTCTTCCAAGCCGGCGACTACCTGAAGTTCGTCAGCGTCACCCCCTATGAGTTCATTCAAATTGGCGAGGCAGTGGTGCAGGGAACTTACGCAGTTAAAGAGAGTCCGATGAGCTAAAATGGAGACCTTCGAAGTCGTTCAACCCGGGTCGATGACCACCGTCCAGGACCTCGGCCGCTCTGGCTACCAGCAGTACGGCGTGCCCGCTTCCGGCGCGATGGACGGCTACGCCTACCGCATCGGCAACCTGCTGGTCGGCAATGACGAAAGCGCGCCGTCCCTGGAGATAACCCTGTTTGGCTGCCGCCTGCGCCTTCGCCACGATGCCACTGTAGCCATCACCGGCGCCGACCTGGGCCCCACCTTGAACGGCAACCCGGTCCCGATGTGGGAGACCTTCACTGTGAAAAAGGGAGACACCCTAGCCTTCCCTCGTTTGAAGAGCGGCTGCCGGGCGTACCTGGCCGTCGCCGGAGGTATTAACGTCCCAAAGGTGATGGGGAGCGCCTCGACCTACACCAGGGCGGGGATTGGGGGTTTTCAAGGCCGACCCCTGCGCGCCGGAGATATAATACACACTGGGCAACCGGCGGGTTCTCCCCGGCCGGCACACGTCCCGCCGGAACACATCCCCGCTTATGTCAACCAGCTCGAGCTTCGGGTCATCCTCGGGCCGCAGGATGACTACTTCACTGACGAAGGCATCCGCACCTTCCTCAACTCGACTTATACCGTTTCCGCGCAGGCCGACCGTATGGGCTATCGACTCGATGGTACCAGAATCCAGCACCACGCCAAAGCGGATATTATCTCGGACGGCATTCCCCTCGGCGCCGTGCAGGTGCCCGGTGACGGCCTGCCTATCATCCTCCTCGCCGACCGTCAGACCACCGGCGGCTACACCAAGATTGCCACCGTCATCAGCCCGGACATTTCCCGTCTGGCGCAAGCCAAGCCCGGCGACACTGCCACCTTCCGACGGATTGGGGAAGATGAAGCCTTGAAAGCCCGGCATGATTCCGAGCAAGGAATTCGGCGGCTGGCAAGTCTTTGCCGCATTGACTAACGTGCTTCCCCAATAATACGGCAAATTATCGCCTTCAGTTTCCGCTCTGGTTTCAGTAATTCTTCCCATAAACCATTTTTTGCCTCTTGACAAACCTGAAACAGAATGATATGCTTATCGGTATACGGAAGACGGTTGCCGTATACCACTCAGAAAGGTAAGGTATGGTGAGCGAAGCAAAACCAAATCACGGTTCGATTGAAGATATCATCCTCAGCCATGACGGCCGGGGTATCTCGGCGTTGAGACCTTTCCTGTCCACCGCGTTTTGCCGGGAAGCGGCCGAGTTCATCATGCGGAAGAGCCGGTCCCCCCACAAGACCGCCCTGGTCACTACCGGCTTCTTTATCCTGAGCGCCCGCGCGCCGGAGACCGATGGAACCCCCGGTGCCATCGCCATTGCCAAAGCGCTGGATGCTCTCGGCTTCGACGTTTTTCTGGTCAGCGACCGCTACACCGCTCCCCTGCTCGCCATTGACGGCTTCCGGAAGCATGAGGTCATTGAATTCCCCATCGCCGACCACGAGGCCAGTCGCAGAATCGCGCGAAATATCCTTTTCGAAATCAAGCCGGACATCACCATTGCCATCGAGCGGTGCGGTATGACCGCCGGCGGCAAACACCTCAATATGAGAGGCCGGGACATCTCCGACTTCACCGCCAAGGTAGACTACCTTTTCTTCGGGCAGGAGAACACCATCGGCATCGGCGATGGCGGCAACGAAATCGGTATGGGCAACCTCGCCGAGCAGGTGAAGAAAGTACCCAGTCTGGTGCCCGACCCGGCCGTTACGCCGGTCAACAAACTTATCATCTCCAGCATCTCCAACTGGGGCGGCTACGGGCTGGTGGCCGCGCTATCCGAGCTCTCTCAGCGCGACCTTCTGCCCTCGGTAACCTGGGACAGGGATATTGTCACCGAGCTGGTGGCCCGGGGCGCCGTCGACGGTATCAGCGGCGAAAGGAAGCCGGCCGTCGATAACCTCACCGCCGAACAGCACAGCTGGGTCGTCGCCGAGTTAAGGAAGCACCTCCTCAAGGACATCGCCGGACAGCCGGTCAGAGTGCGCCGTATCTCCAATTCCTAGGGCGTGCCTCTTGCTCCCCCGCCAGACCACGATGTACAATGGCAACCAGACCCTCAATTTCGTATCGGGAGTCCTGGCTTGAGCACAAGTAAGAATCAAGAAAAGGCGGCAAAATCGATTGACTGCTTTCGCTGTGGGCTCTGCTGTACGCGCTATCAACCACAGTTGACGCCTCGGCAAGTCGAGCGCATATCGAAACATCTCGATTTACCAGCCGAAGACTTCATCGCCCGCTACGCTCAGGTGACCGCCATCGGCTATTTACTGCGGCAGTCGGCAAAGGGCTGTGTCTTCCTCATCCGGGAGGACGGCCAGACGACTTGCGGCATCTACCGCGTGCGCCCCAAAGCCTGCCGCGACTGGACGGCGAGCTTGTCCCGGCCGGAATGCCAGCAAGGTCTGGCGAAGAAAAAGACTAGAATCGACTAGTGCTTAGTTGCGCTCTCCGCGCAACGGACTGTCCGCCTCAAGCGGATTCGCTTCGCTGAGAATTACACTCAAGACTCTGTCAGCC
>JBGOXU010000081.1:0-5884 GCA_041479305.1 Dehalococcoidia bacterium | reverse complement strand
TTCTATCGGCAACGGACAGCTTCCTATTCGCCATCTTGGGCAGGCTGCCCGCGTTCACCCCGATGCGGATGGGGACGCCGCGCTCTTTGGCCGCTAGGGCGACCGTCTTGACTTTGTCTGCCTCGCTGATGTTGCCGGGATTGAGCCGTAAGCCGTCCACGCCCGCCTCAAGCGCCGCCAGCGCCAGCCGGTAGTCGAAGTGAATATCAGCAATCAGGGGAATGGCAATACCCCTCTTAATTTTGACTAAGGCGTCTGCGGCTTCGGCATCAGGCACGGCGACGCGGATGAGCTCACAGCCGTACTCCGCAAGCTCCTTGATTTGCCGGATGGTGGCGCGGGCATCACGGGTGTCCGTCTTGGTCATGGACTGCACCGAGATGGGCGCCCCACCCCCCACAGTCACCCCACCGATTTTGATGGCTTTGCTGACACGACGCTTAATCACTGAGTCAGTCTACCTCACCCCTTAATCCCCTCTCCTTCAAAGGAGAGGGGAGGAGTACGGAAGAGGGGCTAGCGCCCCTCTTGACGCCCCGCTTCTTGCACTCATGTGGGTTGCGCCTATCTTGACGCCCCGCTTCTTGTACTCAAACGTGCAATGCCTCTCTTAGTCGCCCGTTCTGAGGATTTCCTCTCTTAACGCCCTTCAGGGTGGTTCCAGTGATGGTTCCAGTGATGTCACCAGAACTGTCACCAGAACTGAACCCTTCTGGGTGAACCCCGCTTCTGATAGATGGTGCCAGTCATCTACAATCCCCCGGCTGGCAGTCCGTTTTTCAATCGGCGCCAAAAGTGCTAAAATGGACAATATCTTATTCGTGGAGGTGGTCCGTGTTCTACGAGTTTCCAAAGAGCTATAAGTCGAAAGAGGTGGCACCGGGATGGCTGGTGCATTTCGTCGTCGGGGAGCATATGAGCCTGTCCCGGCATACTATACAGCCCAATTCCGTGGCGCCGATGCACACCCACCCAAACGAGCAGATGGGCATGATGCTCGAGGGTGAGTTTGAGATGAAGATTGGCGATAAGACCAGACTACTCAAGAAGGGTGATATTTACCGCGTCCCGCCTAACGTCATTCACGGCGGGGTCACTAAAGGTAAAGTGGCGTCAATTATTGAAGCTTTCAGTCCGCCGAGAGACTACACCAAGCTTTAGTCTTACTACTGCCAGAGGGTGGGCTGAGGCGGCTTCTCCTTGTTGTAAGGCAAGCCGAGGTGTTGATAGGCCCCCGGGGTGGCGACCCGGCCGCGGGGAGTGCGCTCCAGGAAGCCGAGCTGCAGCAGGTAAGGTTCGTAGACGTCCATTATGGTGTCCGACTCCTCGCTGATGGCGGCGGCAATGGTCTCCAGCCCCACCGGACCCCCGCTGAACTTGGTGATGATGGTGTCCAGCAACTTGTGGTCGATCTGGTCCAGACCGATGTTGTCCACTTCCAGCTTAGAGAGCGCTTCCAGCGCCACCGTATGCGTGGCGACGCCGTCAGCGACGACCTGGGCATAGTCCCGGACTCGCTTCAGGAGGCGGTTTGCCACGCGCGGGGTGCCCCTCGCCCGCCGGGCGATTTCCCTTAGCCCATCCGCCTCCGCCTTAATATTCAGAATTTTCGCCGAGCGCTTCAGGATGGACTCAATTGCCGGCTGGTCGTAGAAATCGAGCCGGTAGACGTTGCCGAAGCGGTCGCGCAAGGGCGGGCTGAGCAGGGCAAAGCGAGTGGTGGCGCCGATGAGGGTGAACTTGGGCAGATTCAGGCGCAGGCTCCTCGCTCCGGCCCCCTTGCCGATGATGATATCGAGGGCGAAATCCTCCATCGCCGGATAGAGGATTTCCTCAATGGCGCGGCTGAGGCGGTGAATCTCGTCAATGAAGAGGATGTCCTGGTTCTTCAGATTGGTCAGAATCGCCGCCAGGTCGCCGGCGCGCTCGATGGCCGGTCCGGAGGTTACCTTGATGGCAACCCCCATCTCGGCGGCGATGATATGCGCCAGGGTGGTCTTGCCCAGCCCGGGAGGCCCGTATAGCAGGATATGGTCGAGCGGCTCGTCCCGCCCCTTGGCCGCGGCAATGGCAATGCCCAGGTTGTCCTTAATCTTGTCCTGCCCGACGAAATCCTCCATCCGGCGGGGACGGAGGCTCGTGTCCAGCGGGGCGTCTTCCGTGCCGGGCTTGCCCGATATTATCCTGGCTATTGTCCTTCCCCTTTTTCTTCAGTCGGTTCTTCCGAAATTACCTCTGATTCGTCAACGGCCGGGCCCGGCGCCATCTCCTCGCTCACCGCGCCTTCGCCGGCGGTCTCCGCGGTCAGTAAAGCCGTCGCCACGCCCAGCTCGCCCAGTCCCGGAGGCACTTCTTCTGCCGGTAGCTCGGCTTCCGCCAGCGGCAGGTAGTGCGCCGGGATGAGCTTGCCGATAATGACGTTCTCCTTAAGGCCGACGAGCCTGTCCATCTTGCCCTGGACCGCGGCTTCAGTCAGGACCCTGGTGGTCTCCTGGAAGGATGCGGCCGCCATCCAGCTCTCGGTGCTAAGCGAACCGCGCGTAATGCCGAGCAGGACGGTGTGCGCCGTAGCCGGTTCGCCACCCTCGGCGAGAACCTTGGCATTAATATCCTCGTAGGCGTAGCGGTCAACCAGCTCGTCCGGAACAAGGTCGGTGTCACCGGCGGAGTCGATGCGGACTTTGGTCAGCATCTGATGAACGATAATTTCGATATGCTTATCGTTGATGTTGACACCTTGAGAGCGGTAGACCTTCTGCACCTCGTCAACGAGGTAGCGCTGGACCGCGTCCCGGCCCAAGACGCGCAGAATATCCTGCGGGTTGATGGAGCCGTCCGTAATCTGCTGGCCCGCCTTCACTTCATCGCCGGTCTGGACACGGAGGCCGGCGGTGGTGGGCACCATGTACTCGCGTTCGTCCCGCTCTTCGTAGCTGATGTAGAGCTTATCCTTCTTAATGCTGACGTCACCAGCGACGCGGGCGGTGAGGGGCTGGGCCGCCACCACTTTGGTCTTGGCGGTTTCATCTTTCTTGGGCATTGCCAGCACCGTGCCAATATCAACGAACTGGCCACTCTTCACCGTAGACTTCCAGCCGGCGGGAATGGCATATTCATCGCGATACATCGCGGAGCTGGCGACCTTAATGCGCCGGCCTTCCTCTTCCTGGACGACCTCGACTTTGCCATTGATTTCCGAAACGACCGCCTGCCCTTTCGGCGTCCTGGCTTCAAAAAGCTCTTCGACGCGGGGCAGACCGGAGGTGATATCGCGGCCAACGACGCCACCGGTATGGAAGGTGCGCAGGGTCAACTGGGTGCCCGGCTCACCAATACTCTGGGCGGCAATGATGCCGACCGCGGTGCGCGGCTTAGCCAGGCAACCACGCGCCAGGTCACGCCCATAGCACGCCTGACAGATGCCGCGTTTGGCCGAACAACTCAGCGGCGAGCGGACGTGGACTTTATCGATGCCGGCGGCAATGATTTCCTTAGCCTTGGGTTCCGTGATTTCCTCATTACGGTCGATAATGGTCTCGCCAGACTTAGGGTGAGTGACGACGCTAGCGGCCAGTCGGCCGATAATTCTCTCCGCGAAGGAGGGAAGAACGCCCTTCTCCTCAGGCTCGGTTATCCAGACGCCGTCCGCCGTGCCGCAGTCATCCACCAGGACGATGACGTCCTGGGCCACGTCAATGAGACGCCGGGTGAGATAGCCGCTGTCTGAGGTTCTCAGAGCGGTATCGGCCAGACCCTTGCGGGCGCCGTGGGTGGAGATGAAGTACTCCAGGACGCTGTGGCCCTCGCGCAGGCTCGACCGGATAGGGAACTCGATGATTTTGCCGGACGGGTCGGTCATCAGGCCGCGCATGCCGGCCATCTGGGTAATCTGGGAAATATTACCCTTGGCGCCGGAGGTGGCCATCATATAGACGCCGCCGTAGCGGTCGAGGCCCTTGGAGATGGCATCCGTAATCTTGTCCATGGTCTCGACCCAGATGCTGACAACGCCATTGTAGCGCTCGTCCTCGGTGATGAGACCGCGGTTATACTGGTTTTCGACGATGGCGATTCTCTCTTCCGACTGCGCCAAGATTTTGGTCTTGGCCGCCGGCACCTCGATATCGTTCATTGCGATGGTGATGCCGGACTTGGTGGCATAGCGGAAACCGAGGCTCTTGAACTTGTCCAGAATCACAGCGACGTCTTCATCGCAAAGCAAACGGCAGCACTCGGTAACAATATGTTTCAAGCCGGACTTATCGATTATTTTGTTGTAGTAGCCCATCTCAGGCGGCAGGACTTCGTTAAAGATGAGGCGCCCGACGCTGGTCTTGAACTTCTCGCTGTCCGTGGAGCGGTCCCTGACTTCAATCTCCGCCCGCAGGTCGATGATGCCCAGCTCATAGGTGAGTTTGGCGTCCTCAGCATTGCTGAAGACCTTGCCTTCACCCTTTGCCCCTGGCCTGATGGTGGTCAGGTAGTAGCACCCGAAGACGATGTCAAGAGTGGGGGTGACCGTGGGCTCGCCGCTACTGGGCAGGAGCATATTGTGATAGCTCATACCCTGCTCTCTGGCTTCGCGGATAGCCACTTTGGAGAGCGGGATATGGACGGCCATCTGGTCGCCATCAAAGTCGGCGTTAAATGCGGAGCAGACCAGCGGGTGAATCTGGATAGCGCTGCCGTCGATGAGCACCGGCTCAAAAGCCTGGATGCTGAGTCGGTGCAGGGTGGGGGCGCGGTTCAGCCAGACCGGGCGCTCTTTGACGACCTCCTCAAGGATTTCGTAGACTTCAGGCTTGGCTCTTTCGACGAGTCTGCGGGCGCTCTTGATGTTGGGCGCCAGCCCCTGCGTCACCAAACGGTGCATAACAAAGGGTTTGAACAGTTCCAGGGCCATCCTTCTCGGCAGACCGCACTGGCTGAGACGCAGTTCCGGACCGACGACAATAACGGAACGGCCGCTGTAGTCGACGCGCTTACCCAGCAGGTTCTGGCGGAAGCGGCCCTGCTTACCGCGGAGCATATCGGACAGTGACTTCAGCTTGTGATTGCCGCTGACCGAGATGGCACGGCCGCGCCGTCCGTTGTCAATCAGGGAGTCGACGGCCTCCTGGAGCATGCGCTTCTCGTTGCGGATGATAATCTCCGGCGCACCGATTTCAATGAGGTGGCGGAGACGGTTGTTGCGGTTGATGACACGGCGGTACAAATCATTCAGGTCGCTGGTGGCAAACCGGCCGCCGTCAAGCTGGACCATCGGGCGGAGGTCAGGGGGAAGCACCGGCAGAACGGTCAAAACCATCCACTCCGGCTTGTTGCCGCTGTTGCGGAAAGCTTCCAGCACGCGGAGTTGTTTGCTCGCCTTCTTGCGCCGCTGGCCGGAGGACGACTGCGTCTCCTCAATAAGTTTGCTGCGCAGTTGGTCAAGACTGACATTCTTGATAATCTTGAGGATTGCCTCCGCGCCCATGCTGGCTTCAAAAACGTGACTGTACTTCTGGCGGAGGTCGTAGTACTGGTTCTCCGTGAGCAGTCTCTTGATGCGCAGGTCCTTGACTTTGTCTATCTCCGCCTGGGTGTTGGTCTCCATCTGGGTCTTCTCATCAACGAAGTCGCGGCGGACCTTATTGGCTTCCTCAACGCTCGCCTTCTCCGACTCCACCTGGGCGACCTTAGCTTCTACCTCGCCCAGACGATTGGCGACGTCCTGCTGGCCTTTTTCTTCCAGCTGTTTCAGCATTTCCTGCTGGGCTTTCTCGTCCACGGCGGTGATGATGTAATGCGAGAAGTAGAGGACGTGCTCCAGGTTGCGCGGAGAGAGGTCAAGAAGTAAGCCCAGCCGGCTCGGCGTGCCCTTGGCAAACCAGATATGGCTGAC
>JBGOXU010000080.1:0-5903 GCA_041479305.1 Dehalococcoidia bacterium | reverse complement strand
TAATCTTATCGGTATCGCAAATCAGGATGGGCAGACCGAGGTTGATGGCGTTGCGGAAGAAAATCCGCGCCACTGACTTCGCCAGGATAGCTTTCACGCCCGCCATCTTGATGACCAGGGGCGCGTGCTCGCGGCTTGACCCCAGCCCAAAGTTATTCCCCGCCACGATGAAGTCCCCCGGCTTTACTCGCGAGACGAAGGTTGGGTCGGCGTCTTCCAGGACGTGCTTAGCCAGCTCGGGGAGGTTGCTTCGCAGGTGGGCATACCGGCCGGGAATGATATGGTCAGTGGAAATGCTATCGCCGAACTTGAAGGCTCTACCTCGCAACATTAGAGCACCTCCCTCGGGTCGGTGATTTCGCCGGTGAGCGCCGTGGCCGCCGCCGTGGCCGGACTGGCCAAGTAGACAAAGGCTTCTGGATTGCCCATCCGCCCCTTGAAGTTGCGGTTCGAGGTGGAGACGCAGACCTCGCCTTTGCCGAGCACCCCCTGGTGCAGTCCGAGACAGGGCCCACAGCCGGGCGGTAGAAGCACCGCGCCCGCTTCAATCAGCGTCTGGACGTAGTTCGTCCCCAGAGCCTCGAGCATAATGCGGCGGGAGGCCGGCGCCACGATGAGCCGCACGCCGGGGTGGCACTTCTTGCCCTTCAAAATGCTGGCAGCCACCGCCAGGTCTTCCAGACGACCGTTGGTGCACGTGCCGATGTAGACCTGCTGGACTTTGGTCCCCGTAAGCTCCCGGACCAACGCCGTGTTGTCCACAGTGTGGGGTTTAGAAAGGGTCGGTTCCAGCCCGGCGGCGTTGATTTTGATGGTCTGCTCGTATTCGGCATCGACATCCGGGAAGATGGGCTGATAGTCGTTGGGCCGACCCTGGGCAATCAAATAATCGCGGGCGACATTATCGGCCGGGAAAAGCCCCACCTTAGCCCCGCACTCCACGGCCATGTTGGCAATGGTGAAGCGCTGGGAAATGGACATCGAGGGGACGGTGTTGCCGCTGAACTCCAGCGACTTATAGGTCGCCCCGTCCGCGCCCAGCATCCCGACCAGATGGAGGATGAGGTCTTTGCCGCTGACACCCTTCTGGAAGGCGCCGGTGACCTCGACCTTGATGCTCTCCGGGACGCGGAACCAGGTCTTGCCCAGTCCCATCACCACCGCCACGTCCGATGAGCCCATGCCGGTGGCAAAAGCGCCGATGCCGCCGGAGGTGACCGTGTGTGAGTCCGCGCCGACGATGACATCGCCGGGCTTAGCCATCGACTCAATGACAATCTGGTGGCAAACGCCCTCACCAACATCGGAAATCACCACACCGTACTCTTTAGCAAAGTGGCGTAGGAGCAAATGGTCGTCTGATAACGCGGCGCTGGGGCTGGGGACAGCGTGGTCGATGAAGAGGACAGTCTTCTGCGGTTTCGCCAGCCGCTTCAGTCCGCTTTCGTGGAACACCCGCACTGTCAGGGGACCAGTGGTGTCCTGCGCAAAGACCAGGTCCACTTTAGCGATGACGATGTCTCCGGCTCTGGCGTCCGTTCCGGAGTTTTTACTCAGGATTTTTTCGGCTAATGTTTTGCCCATTGCTTTCTGGTTCCTTCAACCTGTCATTGTGAGCCCTTCGCTCCTGTCACTCTGAGCGAAGCGAAGAGTCTCGGGGCGCTCAGGACAGGCTCCGCGAAGCAATCCGTCATCCTTCTCAGGAAGGACCACCAAGTATGAAAGGAGCCCCCTTTTTGTCATTCTCGGGCTTCAGCCTGATTCAGCCTGAAGGCTTGACCCGAGAATCCAGAAGGAACATCTATTCCCTGGATTCCCGCTCCCGTATCAAGTCCCGATTTCATCGGGATGGCGATGAAGTCGCTCATGCGGGACAAGCTTCGCGGGAATGACCTTCACGGCTTTGCACTGCATACTATCGTAGCAATGACAGTGGTATCACTTCCTACATCGGTATGTTCCCGTGCTTCTTGGCCGGGCGGGTCTCCTTCTTGGTCTGCAAGGCTTCAAGCGCCGCGATGATTTTGGGTCGAGTCTCGCTCGGCTTAATAACGGCGTTAATGTAGCCCATACTCGCCGCGACGTACGGATTATAGAATAGCTCGCGGTACTCCGCGATTTTCTCCTTTGTCTTAGCCGCAGGGTCGGGCGCCGACTGTATTTCCTGTCGGTGGATGATGGCCGCGGCGCCTTCCGCCCCCATCACCGCAATCTCGGCGCTAGGCCAGGCGAGAGTGTAATCGGCGCCCAGGCTCTGACTGCACATCGCGATGTAGGCGCCGCCATAAGCCTTGCGCGTGATGAGCGTGATTTTGGGGACAGTCGCCTCGGAGTAGCACCAGAGGAGCTTGGCGCCGTGACGGATAATGCCGCCCCATTCCTGGCTGCTTCCCGGCAGGAAACCCGGCACATCAGCGATGGTAATCAATGGTATATTGAAGGCATCGCAGAAGCGAATGAACCGCGTCGCCTTGTCCGAGGCGTTGATATCGAGGCAGCCGGCAAGAAAATTGGGCTGGCTGGCAATGATGCCGACGACATGCCCGTTCATCCGGGCAAAACAGGTGATAATGTTCGGCGCGTAGAGTCGAGAAGGCTCCAGGAACTCGCCACCGTCGACAATCGACTTGATGACCCGCTTCATATCATAGGCTTTCTGCGATTCCGCCGGAACAATACTGTCCAGGGCGGCGTCAGCGCGGTCGGTGGCATCGGTTGGCGCCACGTAGGGCGGTTTTTCATCGTTGCCGGAAGGCAGGTAGCTGAGCAAGCGCTTAATTTCGGTGATAGTCTGCTCGTCGCTATCGCAGGCGAAGTGCGCCACCCCACTCTTGACGGCATGGGTCATCGCCCCGCCCAGTTCATCGTCCGTGATTTCTTCGCTGGTGGCGGCTTTGACCACGTTCGGTCCGGTAATGTACATATAGCTGGTCTTCTTGACCATAAAGACAAAGTCAGTCTGCGCCGGCGAGTAGACCGCCCCGCCCGCCGCCGGACCCATAATCGCTGAAATCTGGGGAATGACACCGGAGGCGCAGGAGTTGCGGAAAAAGATACGGCCGTAGCCATCGAGGGCGTTGATGCCTTCCTGGATGCGCGCCCCGCCGCTATCGATGAGGCCGACTATGGGCGCTTTGATGGACAGCGCCATATCCATAACCTTGCAGATTTTTTTGGCGTGCATTTCGCCGAGCGTGCCGCCGCGGGCGGTGAAGTCCTGGGCAAAAGCGCAAACGGTGCGGCCGTTCACCTTACCGAAGCCGGTGACGACGCCATCGGCGGGGACGTGGATTTTGTCCATCCCGAAGTTGTTGCAGCGGTGCTGGACGAACAGGTCAAGCTCCTGGAAGGTGCCGGGGTCGAAGAGGAGGTCGAATCGCTCCCGGGCGGTGAGTTTGCCTGATTCGTGCTGTTGTTGAACGCGTTTTTCGCCGCCGCCAGCCTTGATTTCAGCCTCCAACCTGGCGAGCTTTTCCCGCTCTTCGTTCAAAGCGAATTCACCTCTGGGGGACTCAAATGCGGACAAGTTATCTTAACATATTGTCAGGTTCAGGGGCACATTGGGCGGATGTAGTTCTTTACCGCATTCGCTCATATTGAATTGTCACTGCGAGCCCTTCGCTCCTGTCACTCTGAGCGAAGCGAAGAGTCTCGGGGCGCTCAGAGCAGGCGAAGCGAAGCAGTCTCAACCAATCTTTTGGAGAGTGCGAGGTATGGAGAACCCACCCCCTGTGTGTCCCTCACCCTGTCAAAGGAAGGGGGAAGAAAAGTAAGAGAGGGGCTCCGCCCCTCTCTATTAACAACTCTCTCCTGTTGAAAGAGCCAGCCTCTCTTGCTATTATATGGAAAACAACTGCGGAGAGGTCCGGGTGCAAACCAAAGTCATCGCCCCCACCCGCTGCGGGAACGTGAAGCTGAGGTGAGGGGAGCGCACCTACGTAATGGGCATCGTCAACGTGAACCCTGATTCCTTTTCCGGGGACGGACTGGGTGGTGACGTCGATGCGACAATGGCCATCGACATTGCTAATGGCGCGGACATAGTCAGAGTCCATGATGTCAGAGAAATGATGCGCGTCTGCCGGATGAGCGACGCGATTGTGCGAAGGAGATAGCATTGGCCAATGAACCGGTAACCGTCTACCTGGGACTCGGCTCCAATATGGGCGACCGCCAGAAGAACCTGGATACTGCCCTGGAATTGCTTGCCCAGAGAATGAAGCTGGGTAAAATCTCATCGATTTACGATACCGAACCCGTCGGTGTGCCGCCCCAACCCCGCTTCCTCAACCTCGTCTGCCGGGCTTCCACGCGACTCGAACCAGTGGCACTGCTCAAGCTAGCAAAAGGCATCGAGACTCGGCTGGGCAGGAGCGGCAAGTCGGACGCCCCCCGCCCCATCGATATCGATATCCTCCTCTACGACGAGGAGGTCATCAACACGCCGGAGCTGGTCATCCCCCACCCCCGGATGGCGGAGCGGGCCTTCGTGCTGATTCCCCTAGTGGAGATGGCACCGGACCTGGTTCACCCCCTGCTCAAGAAGACAATCAAAGAGCTACTTAAAAATATCACCGAAAAACAGGGGGTGCTCAAGCTGGAATAAAGGGGGAAATATGTATGAGATAGCCGTTGAGAAGCACTTTGATGCCGCCCACGCCCTGCGGGAGTACCGCGGCAAATGCGAGTCACTGCACGGACATCGTTTCCAGGTGGTCGCCCGTATCAAAGCGCCACAGCTTAACGAGATTGGCATCGCCTTCGACTTCGTGGAGCTAAAGCAGTACCTGGGGGATATCGTCGCCCGCTATGACCACATCCACCTGAACGAGGTGCCGCCTTTCGATGAAATCAACCCGTCATCGGAGAACCTGGCGGCGACCATCTACAAGGAGCTTGAAGCCGAGCTGGCGGGCAGCCCGGTCACCCTGGACGCCATCGAGGTGTGGGAGTCTCCCCAGACCCGCGTGACCTACCGGCCGGACTGAGTTGCCTTCTCCGGCGGGAGGAGGTTGGGGATGGCGCCCGTGATGGGGTAGCGGACGCTGCATTTGCCGCAGTAGAGTGAGCCGGAGACAATTTCTGTGTCGGTTTCCTTCTCCACGGTCAGTTCCAGCTTGCCCTTGCACACCGGGCAGACCAGGATATTCATCAGTTCTTTCTTCATAGTCCAGATTATAGCACGGGCGGGGTGGGGCTTAAACAGACGCCTCCATTCGATTTAGTCGGGTTCTGGCTACGCAATGCCTATGTCCTCACGACTCCTGCCGCGAAATACGGTGGCAATCTCACGGCCTACTGTCATTGCGAGAAGCGCAGCGACGAAGCAATCTCAATCAATCGAACAATCTTTAGAGACTACTTCCCCTTCCCTTGCGTAGAAGGGTCGCAGTGACATGCCCAACCCCTCCGTTTGCACTCCTCCTCACCGATTTGCTATAATGAAATATCGAGCAATCAGGAGTCTAGTGGAGATTTACTGAGGCCAGCACTTACTCAGATACTCATCAATCACTCTAGAATCCCCTAAATTGCTACCAGCTGAGTTGCGATGTCAGACTCATTTGCGGTAAGATAAGAAGTTAGCACTCTCTCCCCGAGAGTGCTAATTGTTGAGAAGTAAACAAATAATTTAAGGAGGCAAGTATGGCAGTTAAACTGCAACCATTGGGCGACCGTCTCGTGGTCAGACCGATGGAAAGGGAAGGAAAGACCAAGACCGGTATCTACCTGCCCGACACGGCCAAGGAAAAACCGATGGAAGGTAAGGTCATCGCAGTCGGGCCCGGCCGTCTCACCGAGGACGGGAAACGGATTCCGATGGACCTCAAGGTCGGCGACATCGTCATCTACGCCAAGTACGGCGGCACCGAAATCAAGGTGGAAGACGAAGAGCTGATTAT
>JBGOXU010000079.1:0-5925 GCA_041479305.1 Dehalococcoidia bacterium | reverse complement strand
CCTACCTCAAGTCCGCCGGCTGGGACCCCACCACCGAATACGACCCCGTCCGCTTCGACCTTGACCAGGTGAACAAGGTCGTCCCCGCATTCGCCTCCGGACGCCCCACCATCCTGCTCGATTACCCGGCGCGGATGGCGGCGCTCTCCCGGCTCAAACCGAGCGACCCCACTGTTGCCGAGCGGGCCGAGGTCTTCATCGGCGGGTTGGAGCTGGCGAATACCTACAGTGAGCTTAACGACGTCAAAGAGCAGGAGCGCCGCTTCCATGCTGAAATTGAGCAAATCGAGCGGGAGCAGGGCTGGCGGCCGGCGATGCCCCAGCGCTTTATCAAGGCAATTGCCCACCTGCCCGATTGCGGGGGCATTGCGCTGGGGGTGGATAGATTGGTGATGCTCTTCTGCAACGCCGCCACCATTGACGAGGTCTCAGCATTCACGGTGGATACGGCTTAATGGGGAATCCGAAAGGGGCACCGGCGTACCCATTGCACAAGAAGCGGGGCGTCTGAGAGGGGCGCTAGCCCCTCTTAAGTAATTCGTTCCCCCTTCCCTGCCAGGGAAGGGGGTCAGGGGTTCACCCAGAAGGGTTCAGTTCTGGTGACATCACTGGAACCACCCTGAAGGGGATGGGTCATGAAGGCTGACAAACCTATGAAGAAAATCATCTTAGCCTCCGCCTCGCCACGGCGCCAAGAGCTCCTCGAGAGAATCGGCCTCAAGTTTGAGGTTGAGCCGAGCCGGTACGAGGAGCAGACTATCCCGGCGCTTGGCCCTCACGAGCTGGTCAAGCGAAATTCGTTAGAAAAAGCAAAGACTGTTGCCGCCAGGCGCCGGAACGCCATCATCATCGCCGCCGATACCATCGGCGTTTTCCGCGGCAGAATCCTGGGCAAACCCCATACTCCCACCGAAGCCAGGAAGATGCTCACCGCTTTGAGCGGCCGGTCGCACCGGGTCATCACCGGCTTCACCATCATCGATACCGGAACCGGCAAGACCGTATCAAGGTCGGTGGAGACGAAGGTCTATTTTAGAAAGCTTACGCCGGAAGAAATCGATGCCTACGTCCGCACCGGCGAGCCTTTGGACAAAGCCGGCGCCTACGCCATCCAGGGCCTCGGCTCCCTTATCGTTGAACGGATTGAGGGCGATTACTACAACGTCATCGGCCTGCCGCTCTGCGCGCTGGTTGAAGCATTGAAAGAGTTTGGCGTCTCTACTCTTGGGAAGTGAACTCCGCCGCGCTCTCCCCCGCCACGTACCCAGTCGAAAAAGCCGCCTGCAGATTGAACCCGCCGGTGTCCGCATCGATGTCCATCACCTCACCGCAGAAGAAAAGCCCCTCCACCAACCGGGATGCCATCGTCCGCGGGTCGATTTCCTTCAGGGAGACGCCTCCCGCCGTCACCATCGCCGCCGCCATCGGGAGAGGGCTTTTGATATTAAATCGCAGCGACTTCAGTAAGCCCAGCAGTCCCTCCCGCTCCTCAGCCGTAATTTGACTCCCCGTCTTCTCCGGCACAATACCGCTCATCGCGACGAATGGCTCAATCATCTTCTGCGGCAGAAGCCCTTTCAGGATATTGCGCAAACCGCGCTTGCTGAAGGTGTCAAAATCCCTTTGCAGGCGCTGGCGCAATTGCTGAGCACCCAGCGCCGGCTTGAGGTCGATGGACACGCTCACCGGACCTTTCTCCAGCGCATCGACAATCGCCAGGCTCATCCGTAACGTCACCGGTCCTCCGATGCCGAAATGGGTGAACAGCGCCTCCCCCATCCGACTTTCGATGACCGGCGGGCGCGCCTTCTTGCCCCTTATTCCCCGCCCCACGTCACTGGCGGGCGTCAGCGAGGGGTCAATCTCCTCGGAAGGGCATTGGAACGCCGTCAGGCGCACATTGCGCAGGCTCACTCCCTGCATGCTCTTCGCCCGCTCAATTTCCTCGACCACCAGCGGCACCAGCGCCGGCCGCAGTTTGACGATGATGTGACCTAAAGCCGCCGCCATACGATAGCCGTCCCCGGTCGACCCCGTTTCCGGGTAGGACGCCCCACCCGTCGCCAGGATAACCGCTTTTGCCCGGTAAGTCCCCTGGTCGGTCCGCACGCTGGTTGCCAGCCCGTTCTCCACCACAATGCCCGTCACGCGGGCGCCGGTACGCACCTCAACGCCGCCCTCCGCCATATACTTCTCCAGCGCCCGCACCACGTCGCCGGCGTCATCGGAAGCCGGGAAGACCCGCCCGCCCCGCTCGGTCTTGGTCGGCACGCCGTACCGTTCCATCAGCGCCAGCAAGTCGTCGCGGAAAAAGCGGTGGAAAACGCCGTGAAGAAAGCGCCCGTTATCGCCGAACTGAGCAATAAAGTCGTCGATGTCCCTGGTGTTGGTCAGGTTGCAGCGGGTCTTGCCGCTGATGAGAATTTTCTTGCCCGGGCTATTAGTCTTTTCAATAAGGAGCACCCGGGCGCCGAGTTCCGCCGCCCGCCCCGCCGCCATCATGCCGCTGGCGCCGCCACCGACCACAACAGCACGATTTTCTGAAGCCAAACTCAATCTCCTTCAGCTATGCAAAGTGTAGACTGTCCGCCACGAGTAGTCAAGATTTTAGTCCGCCGACCACTTGACAATAAACCTATAATCCCCTATATTGGCACAAGCTAGAGGAGAGTATTGAAAAAGAGCACGGTCATTAACCTGCTCGTCATCTTCCTGGGTATTGTTTATACCCGGGTCATCCTCATTGTCACCAGCCTCTAGACCCATAATTTGAGCCTACTCAACATTTTTTCAGCTAGGACTTGACTTTTTACTCAACATACTTTATAATGCGACCAAACTCTAAGCAACAGAGGGTTTATTGTCTTATGCCATAAGCTACGAATTTCGGGGCCAGGTTAAGAGAGCTACGCCGCAAAGCGAAGCTAACTCAGCGTGAGCTAGCCAGCCAAATCGGTGTTGACTTCTCTTACCTGAGCAAGATTGAAAACGGGGTCCTGCCGCCCCCGAGTGAGAAAGTAATCCTCCGGCTGGCGGAGGCGCTCAAAATCGATAAAGACGAGCTTCTCATCCTAGCGGGCCGGATTCCGGAAGACATCGCCGAGCTACTGAGAAACAAAAAAACTCTCCAGCTGTTGCGCACCGAGAAGAAACGGATGGCGGAGAGGCGGGAAGGTGGCATTATGAAAACATTGAAAGAACTGGTAAGCGCCAGGGCACTGAGCAGCTTCGCCCGAGTAGCGATAGCCCTGACACTGGTTGTCGCTATCGGCGCTTCGTTGTGGTACGCCTCGCCTACCCAAGCTCTGCAGGTTACCATCACCCCACCGGCAGACGGGCACACCGGCCAGACGCACGATTTTACCGTCAAAGTGACCATTGAGGATGCCGAGCTTTTGCCCCTTACTCAAATCAATATGTACATCTATAAGTCGGGCAACCGCCCCGGCTATGAGGCCAGTCTGGAGAGCCTCCCGTTTGACACCGGCAGCGCAATCTTTGATTCTAGTCAAACTGGTGGTGGCGGCGCCGCCACGGTTAACGCCACCGCCGGCCCCGGTTGGACCTATACGACGGGAAGCGGCAATGTCACCTGGGAAGGCGGCGCCTATACCTGGACGACCGACCCCATTGGCGGTTATGCTTATGGCGCGGCCGGCTCTTACATAGATTACGACGTAGCCTGGGAGTCGCCGGGAGGCTGGCCGACGGGTGATTACGTAATTGAGACTGAACTGATTACGGCTGAAGATACTACTTTCACCAAGACCAGCGATACCTTCACACTGACCAGAGTGGTGGCGGGAGACGGAGGCGGCGCTCCTCCAGGGCCTGCCCCGGGCACTACGCCGGTCAATAATGTGGTCAATAATAATGGCGTCTTTACCGCGCCGGTGGCTGCGAGTTCGACTGACGGTAATGTCGACCTTACCATACCTCAGGGCACCGTCGGTAAGACCAGTGATGGTCAACCTCTCAGCGAGATAAGCATTACCAAGGTAGCCTCGCCGCCGGTGTTACCGGGCACCACCCCGGTGACCAACGCGCAGGGTGTCCAGGTAAGCACGGTGGGCAACACCACGATGGTCGGCTTGCCGTACGACCTCGGTCCGGACGGCGCTACCTTCAACCCGGCGATAACGATGAGGTTTACCTATGACCCGGCGGGTCTGCCGGCTGGCTTTGCCGAGACCAACTTGGTTATCGCCTACTACAACGAGTCAACTCATAGCTGGGTCACGCTCAGCGACTTCACTATTGACCCGGTGACTAATACCATTACTGCTAAGATAGACCACTTTACTGACTTCTCCGTCCTGGCGATTCCGAAACCAGCCGCCTTCACCACCAGCGGACTGTCCGTAACGCCAGCCGAGGTCAACAGCGGCGATAAGGTGACCATCTCGGTCACCGTTAAGAACACGGGCGATGTGTCCGGCACCTACAAAGTAACCCTCAAGGTCAACGGCGCTACCGTTGAGAGCAAGGACGTGACGGTAGCCGGTAATGCCACTCAGGCGGTAACTTTCACCACCAGCCAGGCTATGGCGGGCACCTATAACGTCACCATCGATAGCCTGACCGGGACGTTCGCGGTCAAGGCCGCTCCGGCGCCGACACCTACTCCAACGCCCACTCCGACACCGGCGCCAACGCCTATGCCTACACCGGTGCCGACTCCCAAGCCAACCCCGACACCGGCTCCGACTCCACCGACGACGCCTGTTCCTCCTCCAGCACCGGCAGTTGACTGGGGCTTGATTGCCATCATCGCTGCGGCCACCATCGTGGTTGTTGGCGCGGTGGTCTGGTACCTCTCCTTCCGCCGGCGCTACTAGGCCCGGATAACTAACCGAGATTGAAACCGCACTTCCCCAAAAGGAGGTGCGGTTTCTTTTTGCAAACGGGAGGGACGTTAGACTTTTCCCTGCGGCTTGGTTTATACTACAGCCGTAACGGGGAGGTCGCGTGTTCCGCAGTAACTCTTACGCCCGGACCGGAACGGTCCTTCTGGTCACCGGTGTTCTGGTCTCCGCCATCGCCTACTTCGTCCTCAGCCTGACGTGGCTGACAGCTCTCGGCATCAGTATGCTCATTCTCTCCTTCGTCCTGCTATCGCTCAGCCGTACCATCCCCAGACTACCCCCGGAAGTCTGCAGCCTGCTTCTTCAGACCGGCATGGATAATATGGCCACAATTATCGAAGAGCTCGGCATTAAGGGCAAAGCGGTCTATCTGCCCTCTTCCCTCGCCGGCGGCCGCCCCCAGGCCCTCATTCCCCTGCACTCCAACCCGACCCTACCCCACATAACCAGGGCCCTCCCGGAGCGATTCATTGTCCGCTACGGTGGTCGGCCCGACGACGTTGGGCTGCTTCTGTCCACTGTAGGCAGCGCCGCCTTCCGACTCCTCGAGACCCGGCCCGGACCGACATCACACAGCCTGGAAGCCGCGCTCACCACGCTCCTCGCCGGCACTCTCGGCGTTGCCGGGAAGATTCGAGTGGCCAGCCGCGAAAACCACCTGACGGTCGAAGTCCATGACCCACGGTTGGAAGACCACGCCGGCTGGCATCACGAGTGTTTGGGGGGGCCAATCGCTTCCATTGTTGCCTCCGTCGCCGCCGAGGCCTGGGATAAGCCCATTGTAATTAAGCAAGAAACGAAGGCCAATGGCAATTGCACCATCGAACTTGAGGTAGCCGGTGAAAATCTACAATAGCTACATCCTCAGCCTCACCGTTGTCCTCCCGCTGACGGCTGTCATACTCACTGCCGTCGGCCTGAGGGCCCTCAATTACTTCTTCCCGATTTTCGTGCTCGAGGCAATCAGCATCACGGAGCTATTCGTCTACCTCAACAACAAGGCCCGACAGCGGTTGACCTTTGTCAGTGCCCTGCTCTTCGGCGCCTTTCTGGTCTACTT
>JBGOXU010000078.1:0-5972 GCA_041479305.1 Dehalococcoidia bacterium | reverse complement strand
TTAGTTCCTTGATTTTGCCGCCCGTGCCGAAGCTGAGCTTTGCCTCATTGGACGTTTCAATGAAACCACTGCCGTTGATGCTTACCGTCAGGTCGCCTCTGGTCACTGTGACCGGCTGTTGCTGGGTGGCCGTCTCCTCGCCCTGGCAGGCCGTCAGCCCGACCAGGACAACGGTCATAATGACACCAAGTGCGATTACGAGTCTCTTCATGACAAAAACCCTCCGCTAGGGATTATCTTCGTTTCTTTTCCGTTTCCCAGCGCTCAATCAGCGCCGGCAGCTCCCGCTCAAGGAAATCATAAAGGTCATTCATTTCCTGTAGCAACTTGAACACTCGTTTCTGGCTTCCCAGCAGTGCCAACCCGCGATGGGCCAGACGGTGCATCATCTTGATTTCATCCTCAATCCCATGTCCCACCATGTGCCGGCAGGCGTCCTCCTTGACGCGGAAGTAATCGTGCCGGACGCCGGCCATGCTGTACCGCTCAATGAGGCCGACCTCGATAAGAAGCCGCGTTATGCTGCTGATGGAGCCTTTGCTGGCCAAGAGAGACTTCGCCAGTTGGTCGGGCGATTGATGCGGTGGCTCCGCGATGAGCAGGGAGCCGAAAATACGCCCCGCCATCCGCGGCATGCCGGTCTCTTCGAAAGCCCGGCCCACTTCCTCCACGAACTGCATTTCGGCAGCGCCTGCGTTTTTATCCATCATCCTCTCCACAGAGTAATTGCCAAATAACAACTATAATCGTTTCACGGAGTTTTGTCAATACCCAATCTACTGAATATTTAGAAATGATTGAAATAAACTGGAGAAATGAGTGTGGCCGAGGCTACTTCCCTAGTTCCTTAGCGCGGTTGTAGGCCGCTGTGACGGCCTCAAGCACCAGCTTGTGGAAGCCGCCTTTCTCAAACTGGGCGAGTGCCGCCGCCGTGGTGCCGCCGGGGGAAGTTACCTGTTTCCTCAGTTCGGCCGGGGACTTGTCCGATTTCTTCAGCAATTGTGCTGAGCCAACGAAAGTCTGCAGAGCCAGCTGTTCAGCGACGTCTCGCGGCAGGCCAATCTGGACGGCCGCTTCCACCAGCGCTTCGACGAAGAGGAAGAAGTAAGCGGGACCGCTGCCGCTGATGGCCGTAACCATGTCCAGGTACTTCTCGTCGTCCACGTAGATTTCCCTGCCCATACTGCCGAGAATGACACCCGCCTGTTTCTTCTGGGATTCCGTCACCTTAGGGGTGGCGGACCAGACGCTCATTCCCTCCCCAATCTGGGCAGGGGTATTGGGCATCACGCGCACCATCGCCTTGTGGTCGAGTCCCTGGCGTAGAGTGTCGATTCTGGCGCCGGCGATGATGGAGATGACCAGTTGCCCCGGCTTGAAGCTCCCCTTGAGATCCGCCATTATTTCGGCCAGGCTCTGCGGCTTGATTGCCAGGACGATTATATCGCCCCTGCCGACCGCCTCTTTGTTGCTCTCGGTGGCGGCAACTCCGTATTTCTGCTCGAGGTACTGGCGGCGCTCTGCTTTGATATCACTGACGCAGACGTCCCGGGGAGTCGCCAGCCCCTTGTTCAGCATCGCGGAGAGCATCGCTTCTCCCATCGCCCCGCCGCCGACAAAGCTTATCTTCATTGCCATACTATCGCACCACGATATTAATCAACCGTCCGGGAACATAGATGATGTTGACGACTTCCCGGTTGTCCAGGTGAGCCTTGACCCTGTCTCTTTCCAGCACTAGCTTTTTCGCTTTGTCCTCGGTGATGGAGGCGGGGACAGTGATGCGGTCGCGCACCTTGCCGTTGACCTGCACCACGAGGGTGATTTCTTCCTCTTTCGCCAGCGCTTCATCCCACTTCGGCCAGCTCTGGTTGTGGATGCTGTACGGGTAGCCCTTCAGTTCCCACAGTTCCTCGGCGAAGTGCGGCGTCGATGGCGCGATAAGGCGCAGCAGGACATTAATGGCTTCCTCCCAGTCCGCCGGGTCGACCGCGCCTGTGTCCCTGACCTTGCCCAGGTAGTTGGTGAACTCCATCAGGGCGGCGACCATCGTGTTGAACTGGAGGCTATCGATGTCTTCCGTCGCCTTTTTGATGGTCTGGTGAGTGACCCTCTGTAAATCGCGGAAAGCTTTGCCGTCTTTGTGGGCACTTTTTCTCTCGTAAGGCTCCAGCGTCAGGCTCCAGACGCGGTTCAGCCAGCGGGTGACGCCGCTGATGTTGCTGTCATCCCACTCGCCGCCTTCTTCCCACGGACCCAGGAACATCAGGTAGACACGCACGGCGTCGGCGCCGATGTTATTGACATAAGTATCGGGGGTGGTAACGTTGCCCCTCGACTTGCTCATCTTCTGCTTCCCGGCGATGATGACGCCCTGGTTAAAGAGCTTCTTGAACGGCTCGTCGAACTCAACCAGCCCCATATCGCGCACTGCTTTGGTGAAAAAGCGCGAGTAGAGCAGGTGCATCACGGCGTGCTCGGCGCCGCCGGTATAGATATCGACCGGCAGCCACTTCTTCACTTTGTCGGTATCAAAGGGGGCGGTGGCGAGGCGCGGGCTGATGTAGCGCAGGAAGTACCAGTTGGAGCACATAAAGGTGTCCATCGTATCCGTCTCGCGCTTGGCCGGGCCGCCGCACTTCGGGCATTTCGTGTTGACCCACTTTTCGTTGTACTTCAGCGGCGATTCGCCGGTTGGTTTGAACTCGGCTTCCTCCGGCAGGAGCACGGGAAGGTCTTTCTCCGGGACGGGGACAATGCCGCACTTCGGGCAGTAGATGATGGGAATGGGCGCCCCCCAGTAGCGCTGACGGGAGATAAGCCAGTCGCGGATGCGGTAGCTCACCGTCCGCTTGCCCCACCCCTTGCCCTCAAGGTATTTGGACACCTCTTCGATGCCTTGTTCATTGGGCAGGCCGTTGAACTTGTTCGAGTTGACCATCGTCCCGGCATCGATGTAGGCGGCTTCCAGCTCTTCCCCATGCCACCCCGGCGGGGCGATAACTACTCTTATCGGTATATTGTATTTCTTGACAAAGGCGAAATCGCGCTCATCGTGGGCGGGCACGCCCATCACGGCGCCGGTGCCGTAGCTCAGGAGCACGTAGTTGGCAATCCAGATGGGGACTTTCTCGCCGTTCAGCCGGTTGGTAACGTAGGAGCCGATGAAGACGCCGTCCTTTTCTTTCTCTGTGGACAGGCGTTCGATTTCACTGAGGCGGCGGGAACGGGCGACGTACTCTTCAACTTCCGCCTTCTTGGCTGGAATGGTCAGCTTGTCGACGAGCGGGTGCTCCGGCGCCAGCACCATGAAGGTCACGCCGTAGGTGGTGTCGGGTCGGGTGGTGAAGACCCGGATTTCTTTTTCTTTAACGCCGGGATGGTCGAGAGCGAAGGAGATTTCCGTGCCGTAGCTCTTGCCAATCCAGTTCCTCTGCATGATTTTGATGCGCTCGGGCCAGTCAATATTATCGAACTCCAGCAGCTCGTCGGCGTACTTGGTGATGCGGAAGAACCACTGCTCGAGGTCGCGGCGGGTGACCGCGGAGCCGCAGCGCCAGCAGCCGCCGTTGACCACCTGCTCGTTGGCGAGGACGACCTGGCATTGCGGGCACCAGACGGCGGGTGCCTTGGTGCGGTAAGCCAGCCCCATCTCGTAGAGCTTGAGGAAGAACCACTCGGTCCATTTGTAATACTCGGGCAGGCAGGTGATGACCTCCCGGCTCCAGTCGTAAATCGCGCCGATGGACTTGAGCTGGCGGCGCATATTCTCGACGTTCTGCATCGTCCAGACGGCGGGGTGGATGCCGCGCTTGATGGCGGCGTTATCGGCGGGCATACCGAAGGCGTCGAAACCCATCGGGTGGAGCACATTGAAGCCCTGCATCCGCTTGTAGCGGGCGTGGACATCGGACGGCGCCATCGCGTACCAGTGCCCGATGTGCAGGTCCCCCGAGGTGTAGGGGAACATCGTCAGGGCGTACCACTTGGGGCGCGGGTCATCATTCTTGACCTCGTAGAGCTTATCGTCAGCCCACTTCTGCTGCCACTTCTTTTCAATTTCCTGGGGATTATACTTAGCGACCATAATATGTCTTCCTTCCGGTGAAAAAACGATAATAGCTGGTGGGGAATACTCGACCTTGACCCCCTTCCCGGCTAGAGGAAGGGGGGCGTAAGGATGAGAAGCAAGACGCCCGGCGGTGCGATAGGAGTAACCACTTTCTGGAGTTAGTCTAGCTCAATAAGGCGTAGCTAGTCAAATGGAGGTGGTGCAACCCGGCGCCCACTCCCTTAATCCCCCTCCCTGAGGGAGGGGGAGAAGAAAAAGAGGGGCTAGTGCCCCTTCAGGGAGAACCCTCTTAGACGCCCTTCAGGGTGGTTCCAGTGATGTCACCAGAACTGAACCCTTCTGGGTGAACCCCGCTTCTTGCTTCCACTGTCATTGCGAGCGGAGCGAAGCAGTCTCTATAGATTATTTATTGAGATTGCCACGACCCGATAGAATCGGGTCTCGCAATGACATAAGGTATGCGTATTGACAAGGGCAGGCAAAGGCTTTACTATTGCAGTTGAAATTTGCCCGAAAAAGATATAACAAGGAGGAGAGAATGGTAACTGTAGCCGTAATGGGTGCCGGCGGCAAGATGGGTTTCCGCGCCGCCACGCGCATCAAGGACAACCCGGACTATAAGGCGCTCTTCGTGGAAATTGCCTCGGCGGCCGTCGCCAGGCTGGCTAAAGAGGGAATGAAGGTCACCCCGCAGGAAGAAGCGCTCAAACAAGCTGATGTCGTCATTCTGGCGGTGCCCGATAGGTTTCAGAAGCAGGTTGCCGCGGATGTCGTGCCCAAAATGAAGAAGGGCGCCATGGTGATGGGACTCGACCCGGCGGCGGCACATGCCGGCGTCTGGCCCAAGCGCGACGATATCTCCTACTTTGTCGCCCACCCCTGCCACCCGCCTGCTTTCAGCGATGAGGCGGCCGGCATCACCAACGACTTTTTCGGCGGCGACCGGCTGAAGCAGAGCGTCGTCTGTGCGCTGTTCCAGGGTCCCGACAAGGATTATGCCAGAGGCGAGGCGATTGCCCGCGCCGTTTACGCGCCAATTTTGCGAATGCACCGGATTACCGTGGCGCAGATGGCCCTGCTCGAACCGGCTCTGGTGGAGACGCTGGGGCTGACCTGTTTCTTCGCGATGCGCGAGGCAATGGATGAGGTTATCCGGATGGGTGTGCCGGAGCAGGCGGTCAAGGACTTCATGTACGGACATCTGCGCACCACGCTGGCAATCGTCTTCGATTTTGCCGGCTTTCCGGTCTCGGACGGCGCCAGGCTGGCTGTTGCCGAGGCGAAGAAACAGATTTTCCAGGCCGACTGGATGAAGATTCTGAAGCCGGAGAACGTCCTCAAGAGTGTGAAGTCAATTACCCATTCACTGTAGAAGAATAGAGTCAGAAAACGACAGGGAGGGCGTTGTGAGCCCTCCCTGTTTTGTATCCGCTGGGTTTGCTATTGTATTAGTTATTGGTTATGCAGGATGGTGGAGACCGCCTGGGTAGAGGCCTCATTACCGGCGGAGTCGCGAGCGGCAACGCGGAAGGTGTAGGTGCGTCCATTCTGGTCCCCACCTTCACAGTAGGCTTCCACCCAGACCGTACCGGAGGACATGTAAGTGCCGAGGTCCTGTGAATAGACCCCTACTCATCCGTCAGGGTATGACTGAGAGGGTAAACATAGTCCGTGGCATCGGAAACGGTAAAACCATAGCTAATCTGCACCAGCACGTCCGCTCTATCGGTCTGGGCGGAGAGATTGGCGGGGATGAGAAGGGTAACCAGCAGGGCAATGGCGACAAAGTACCGGAGTCTTTCCATCAGTCCTCCTCTCAGTCTGGAAGAGACAGTCATTAGTCCAAAAGTATACACGACTAAAGGATTATTGTCTCTAGTACTTTTGGGGGATACAAACA
>JBGOXU010000077.1:0-6025 GCA_041479305.1 Dehalococcoidia bacterium | reverse complement strand
TCTTCTGAAGCCTTGGTTAATCTACTGAAAAGTGTACTTGCAGCTGCACTTTTAGTGCTTGGGTCTGTGATAATATTTCAGTCTGGTACAAGGTACTATCCGCAAGGATTTCACAGGCGAATTGCAAAAGTAGGGATTTTCAGTCTTCTTATTGGAGCACTAGCCATGATGGTCGAGGCTATCCTTGAGACAGAATACAGCATCACAATACCACATATAATGCCATATAGTATCCTCGTTGGTTCGGCAGGTTTTATCATTACTGTCGCGAGCTTGATGAAGTTCAGAAAATAACACAACCCCAGTAACCATGCGCCCCATCTTGGACATCAGAATGCTGAGGCTATTCCGTCTGTTTTTGTTCAATTTGACGTACATTGACAGTCAACCAAAGTTTAAACGATAATATATAAATCCAAAAAAGGAGGAGCCGCCATGCTGAGTTTTTCCGAAGTTGTTTACCGTGCCCTCAACGGCCCCATCTGCACCGAGCGAGATTTCGACCTCGCCATTTTTGTTCCCAACCTGCGCAAAGTTCTCCAGAAGTACGACATCAAGTACGACCCCCAGAACCCCATCCCCGCCGATGATGATTTCGCCGACCGCGTCTGGGAAGCGGCGATGGAGTTCCTCGTGGCGACGGGGATGTTCTGCCTCGATACCGAACGGCGCATCCTGTTCACCAGAGAAGAAATCGAAGGCGCGCTCCAGACCGGCCCCAGCGGCTCCGTCTACGGCGACGGCAAAGATGCCCGCATCATGCCCCGCCGCTACCCGGAGGACAAGACCCCTCCCTGGTGTTCGGGATGTGGGGCGGGGCCCGTCTCGAAAGAAGAATACGTAATTAACATAGTTAAGACCTATGCCGAGGATGCTCTGTCCGATGGCATTACCGCCCCCTGCATCACCAACGTCGATGGGCTTCCCGTGCAGGCGGGCAGTCCCACCGCCATCGAAGGCGCCATCAGGACTATCATCCTGACCCGGGAGGGCCTGCGGCGGGCGGGGCGACCCGGACTGGCCGTAGTCAATGAGGTGGCATCAGCGATAAAAGCGGCAGAGCACATTGCCGGGCACCGCTTTGGCGACCCCAAGGTCGACCACCTGGAAATCGGCCTCATCCACGAGCTCAAGATTGACCTCGATGCCCTCAACAAGATTATGTACACCCAGTCGCTGAACAACCTCACTTTTGCCGAGAACGGCGTCATCATCGGCGGCTATGCCGGCGGTCCGGCGGGCGTGGCGGTGGTCACCGCCGCCTACAACCCCGTCGATATGCTGGTGGTCCGCGGCGCCGCCCAGCATCCCTTCATCGTCCCCATCGAGAAGGGCACCACTTCCCGCCGCGACTGCATCTGGGCGCGGGCGGCCGGGCTTCAGGCGCTGAGTCGCCACAGCCCCCTGCCGGCGGTCGGCTCCGGTTACTCCTCGGCTGGCCCGATGACCAAGATGAGCTATTACGAGTTCGCCGCCTGGGTCATCGCCAACGTGGTCTCCGGCGGTTCCTGCGAGATGGGAGTGCCCTACCGCGGCGTCCTCATCGACCACTGCGGACCGATGGAAGACATTTTCGCCAACGGTATCGCCCACGCGGTAGCCGGTATGAGCCGCAAAGAGGCGAACAAGATTGTGCTGGCGCTGCTAGCCAAATACGAGGACAGGATTCCGGACCCGCCCACGGGCAAACCGTATCCCGAGTATTATGATACGACGGCCCGCCCGAACAAGGAGTGCATCGCGCTCTACCGCGAGATGCGCAAAGAGATGTCGGACGAGTTCGGGCTGAAATTCAGGAAGACATCGCCTTATGGCTAACGTGAAAACAATTTTGGCTAAGCTAAAAGAGTTAAAGGAGGAATAATGGCTAAGGAAGCAGTTTTTGAAAGTCTGAAGTCAGCAATCATCGATGGCGAGAGGGACAAGACCCTCGCCGCTGTGGACGCCGCCCTCAAACAGGGCATCGCCCCCGCCGATATCATCGAAAAAGGTATGTCCCCGGGAATGAAAGAGGTCGGCGAAAAGTTCGCCAGATACGAAATCTACCTCCCCGAAATGATGATGGCCGCTGAAGCCTGGGAAGGCGCTATGAAAGTCCTCGAACCCAAAATCATGGCGGCCGGCGGCGAACGCAAGAAGACCGGCAAGGTCGTCCTCGGCACTGTGGCCGGCGATATCCACTCCATCGGCAAGAACATCGTCGGCGCTATGCTCAAGATGAGCGGCTTCGAGGTCTATGATTTGGGGATAGACGTACCAGCGTCACACTTTGTGACCAAGGCTGAAGAGGTGGGCGCTGACGTCATCGCCGCCTCCGCCCTGATGAGCACCACCATGACCCAACAGAAGAACATCATCGAGCACCTCAATGCCAGGGGCGTCCGCGCCAAGTACGCCGTCCTCGTCGGCGGCGGCTCCACCACCCAGGATTGGGCGGACCAGATTGGCGCTGACGGCTACGGCCGCACTGCCGGCGATGCCGCCACCCTCGCCATCAAAGCCGTCGCCAAGAAGGGAGGCAAGAAATAAATGCTGAGCTTTCTGGAAGTTGTCGATAGGGCTTTGAACGGTCCTATCTGCACGGAAAAAGACTTCGACCTCAGAATCTTTGTGCCCAATCTGCGCAAGGTATTGCAGAAATACAACATCAAGTACGACCCCCAGAACCCCGTCCCGTCCGATGATGACCTGGCGGACCGGGTCTGGGAAGCCGGCATCGAGTTCCTCATTGAGACCGGCCTCTTCTGCCTCGATACCGAGCGCCGCATCATCTTCACCAGAGAAGAGATTGAGAGCGCCATCGATTCGGGACCTCATGGTTGCGTCTTTGGCGAAGGCAAGGATGCCAGGGTCGTACCCCGCCGCTCTCCGGAAGACAAGACCCCACCCTTCTGTTCGGTAGGTCCCACGTCCGCCCCCGTGTCCAGCGATTGGATTTTCCTCCAGGCGGTCAAAGGTCACGTGATGAACCCCCTTTCCGATGCTCTGACGATGCCCTGCCTCACCGTGGTTGACGGCCGGCAAATCGTGGCTAACAGCCCGCTGGGCATCGAAGGCTCCATCCGCGCCATTCTGCTGGTCCGGGAGGCAATGCGCCGGGCCGGGAGACCCGGGATGGCCGTGGTCAACGGCGTTACTACCGCCTCCCGCTCCCAGGAACACATCGCCGCCCATCACTTCGGCATGCGCAAGAGCGATGCCTTCGAAATCGGCACCACCCACGAGATGAAGATTGACTTCGACTCGTTGAACAAGATTACCTACGCGCTGGCTTCCGGCACTCTCATCTTCGGCGAGAACGGAGTTATCATCGGCGGTCTGGCCGGTGGTCCGGCCGGTGTCGCCGTCGTCCAGGCGGCTTACAACCCGGTCGACCTTCTCGTTCTGCGCGCCGCCGTCCAGCACCCCTTCCCCACCCACTTCGACCTGGTTGCCTCCTCCATCCGCGAGTCAATCTGGGCGCGCAGCCTGGGCAACCAGGCCGCTACCCGCAACAGCACCCTGCCGGTCGTCAACATCGGCTACTCGGCCGGCGGACCGATGACCAAGATGCTCTTCTACGAGCACGCCGCCTGGTGCATCGCTTCCGTGGCTTCCGGCGGTTCGATTGAGGTTGGCGGCGCCGGTCGCGGCGTCACGCTCGACTTCACCAGCCCCATCGAGCCTATCTTCGCCAGCGAAATGGCGCACGCCGTGGCCGGGATGACCCGCAAAGAAGTCAATAAGATAGTGCAGGGTCTCCTCGCCAAGTACGAGGACAAAATCCGCACCCCGCCGCCCGGCAAGAAGTACCAGGAGTGCTTCGACGCCACTGCCGGCATGCCTATCAAGGAATACAACAAGATGGACCTGGAAGTCCGCAAAGAGATGGCCGATGAGTTCGGCATTCAGCTTAAGAACACCTCGCCGTTTCTATAGAGATTAAAGGAGCAAATAATGCTGAGTTTCTCTAAAGTTATCAATCGCGCGCTCAACGGCCCCATCTGCACCGAGCGCGATTTCGACCTGGGTATTTTCGTGCCCAACCTGCGCAAGGTCCTGACCAAATACAATATCAAGTTCGACCCCACCACCCCCATCCCCGCCGATGATGATTTCGCCGATAGTGTCTGGCAGGCGGCGATGGAGTTCCTGGAAGCTACCGGCATGTACTGCCTCGATACCGAGCGCCGCATCATCTTCACCAGAGAAGAAATCGAAGGCGCGCTCCAGACCGGCCCCAAGGGCTGCCTCTACGGCCATGGCAAAGACGCCCGTATTATGCCCCGCCGCTACCCGGAAGACAAGACGCCGCCCTGGTGCTCCGGCTCCGGCGCCGGTCCGGTTTCCAAGGAGGAGTACGTCGTTAACATCGTCAAGACCTATGCGGAAGACGCCCTGTCCTGCGGTATTACCGCGCCGGCCCTCACCAATGTCGATGGTCTGCCCGTGCAGGCCAACAGCCCCACCGCCATTGAAGGCGCTGTCCGCACCATACTCCTAACCAGAGAAGGACTCAGGCGCGCCGGCAAGCCCGGACTGGCCGTGGTCAATGAGGTCTCCTCGGCCATCCGCGCCGCCGAGCATATTGCCGGTCACCGCTTCGGCAACCAGTACGTCGACCACCTGGAGATTGGCACCATTCACGAGCTTAAGGTTGACCTGGATGCCCTGAATAAGGTGGTGTACTGCGAATCGCTGAACAACCTGACCTTCGCCGAGAACGGCATCATCATCGGCGGTTTTGCCGGTGGTCCCGCCGGCGCGGCCGTCGTCGCCTGCGCCTACAATCCGGTCGATATGCTCGTCCTGCGCGGCGCCGCCCAGCACCCGTTCATCGTCCCCTTCGAGAAGGGCACCAGCTCCCGCCGCGACGCCCTCTGGGCAAGAAGCGTCTCCATTCAGGCGACTTCCCGCAATAGCCCGCTCCCCGCCGTCAGCCCGGGCTACACTTCCGCCGGTCCGCTGACCGAGATGGCGTACTACGAGTATGCCGCCTGGATTATCGCCCAGGTCGTCTCCGGCGGTTCCATCGAGATTGCGCCGCCCTATCGCGGCGTGCTTACCGACCATTGCAGTCCAGTGGAAAATATCTTCGGCAATGGCGTGGGCTATGCTGTTGCCGGTATGAGCCGTGACGATGCCAACCGCATCGTGCTGGCGCTTCTCGAAAAGTACGAGGACAAAATCGCCGACCCGCCCAAAGGCAAGCCCTATACCGAGTACTTCGACCCGGCAAATGCCCGGCCCAACAAGGCGTGCGTCAAGCTCTTCTACCAGATGCGTAAAGAGTTCACTGACGAGTTCGGGCTGGAGTTCAAGAACACGGCGCCGTTCTAGGCGTGGTGCAATCGTAAACGACTATTGACAAGACTGAGAGGCACACGGTAAGATTGCAAACACCGAAGACAGCCTTGCGTGTGCCACAAGATAAGAAATACAAAATGAAGGGGGGTGATAAGTTCTAAGTCAACTGGGTTTCACTGGTGGTTCCCGAGTATTTTGTTCGAGGAGAAAAGAGAAAATGAGAAAATTGATTTTAAGCTTGGTGGCGGTAATCGTGCTCGTGAGCACGCTAGTCGCCATTGGCTGCGCCCCCAAACCGGCGCCAGCACCGGCACCAGCCCCGGCACCAGCCCCGGCACCGGCCCCGGCACCAGCCCCGGCACCGGCCCCGGCTCTCGCCGCAATCAAATGGACGGGTCAGAGCGGTTTCGTGACGGGAGACCCTTGGGGTGTGGTGGGTGACGAGTTAGCCAAGCGGATTAACACCGCGGCGGGCGGACGCCTAGTGGTTAACATGCAGCCCGGCGGTTCCATCGTACCGGCGTACGAAGAATTCGATGCTCTGCGCAAGGGCGCCATTGATATCACACAGAGCGCCAACGGTGCCGACGCGATGAAGGTGGACACCGCCTTCGGTCTGCTTGACCAGATGCCCGGCGGCCTGACCAACGTCCAGCTTCGCTACTGGTACACCGCAGGAGAGGGCGGCAAGATTGCCACCGACATGTACGCCAAGTACGGCGTCAAATGGCTCGGCTTC
>JBGOXU010000076.1:0-6050 GCA_041479305.1 Dehalococcoidia bacterium | reverse complement strand
GTAGCCGGTCTTAGGCAGGCGCAGGTGAGTCGTCCTCTCGCCGTTCACTATTTCCAGCTTCGCCTCGTCCATCCCCGGATAGTCCTTCAGCACCGTCATCACCTTGCGCAAGACAACGGTGTCGTTCTGCCTGTCGGCGGTTTGACGCAGGGTCAGGGTGAGGCGTCGGGTTATGACCGGCACCGGCAGCGCTTTCGGCTCCTCAATGACTGGTTTAGCCGTCGGCGCCGGCGCCTCCTCAGAGGACTGGTGTAGGCTCACTTTGTCGCACTGCACTTGCACCCGGTCTTCCCGCACCCGCACCTTTCCCTCGACAAGCAAGATGTTGCCCTCCATCCACAGGTCGACCGTACCCTCATAGATGCGAGGCCAGACCATCACCTCGATTTGCCCACTCAAATCCTCCAGGATGGCGCTGATAAAGGGCTTACGGTCGCGGGTGAACAGATTGCTGACCTGCGCCACCATCCCAGCCACCGCCACCACCTGGCCCTCAAGCTCAGCATCAATCTGGCCGCACAGCGTTGTCTCCGACCCAAAACTTGCGGCGACGGAGCTGAACGGGTGCTCGGAGAGATAGACTCCGCTCAGTTCCTTTTCCCAGCCCAACCTCTCTCTCAGCGATATCTCCGCCGGTTCCAGTTCAAGCCCGGGCAGCGGCACCGGCGTTTTCTCGCCCCACATATCGAACATCGTCGATTGTCCCGTCTCACGCAATCGTTGCTCCCTCTGCGCCAGCCCCACGATGCGGTTGACATTGTTCAATAGTGTCCCCCGACCCGGGTTCAAAGCATCGAACACGCCCACTTTAATCAGGCTCTCCACCACCCGCCGGTTCACCCCCCGCAGGTCACAGCGGCGGCAGAAGTCCTCGATGGACTTGAACGGACCCCCTTTCTCACGCTCGGCGATGACGGGTTCAATGGCGTTGGGACCCACGTTCTTGATTGCCGCCAGCCCAAAGCGGATGGCCGAGGTACTGCCCTGCTTCTCGATGGCGAAGTTGACCTGGCTGTGGTTGATGTCCGGCGGCAGGACGGTAATGCCCAGTCGACGGCACTCAGCGACGGCACTGGCGATTTTCTCCAGCGTGCCCATATGGATTGCCAGGAAAGCCGCCATATACTCGGCCGGGTAGTTTGCCTTGAGGTAAGCCGTCTGGTAGGCAATCAGAGCGTAGCTGAAGCTGTGCGCCTTGTTGAAGGCGTAGCCGGCAAACGGTTCGATGAGGGCAAAAATCTGTTCCGCCAGCTCCGCGGAGTAGCCGTTCTTCTGAGCGCCTTCCAGGAAATGGCGCTTCTCCTTCTTCATTATCTCGGGAATCTTCTTACCCATTGCCTTGCGGAAGATGTCCGCCTGCCCGAGGCTGTAGCCGGCGAACGCCCGCACGATGAACAGCACCTGGTCCTGGTAGACAATCACCCCGTAGGTCTCTTTCAGAAAATTTTCGAGGGCGGGGTGGGGATAGCGGATTTGCTCCTCGCCGTGCTTGGCTTTGATGAAGGTAGGAATGTGCTCCATTGGGCCCGGCCGGTACAGCGCTACCATCGCCGCGATATCAGTGAAAGTGGTCGGCTTGAGCTCTTTGATGTTGCGGCGCATCCCCGCCCCTTCCAGCTGGAAGACCCCGGTGGTCTCCCCGGCCGATAGCAGGGCAAAGGTCTTCTTATCGTCCAGCGGGATTTTGAGCGGGTCGATATCGATGCCGTGGTTTTCACGAATGACGTCTCTGGCTTTACCCAGGACAGTGAGGTTCGTCAGGCCGAGGAGGTCCATCTTGAGCAGGCCGATTTGAGCGATATCGCCCATGGCAAACTGCGTCATCACCGATTCCTGCCCGTTGACCTTGGTGCCGAGCTGGAGCGGGACGTAGTTGGTCAGCGGCTCCTTGGAGATGACGACGCCGGCGGCGTGGGTGCTGGCGTGGCGGGCGATGCCCTCGACGCGCCGGGCGGAATCGACCAGCTTTTTGACGATGGCATCCTGCTCGTAGATTGTTTTCAACTCCAGGTTTTCGTCCAGCGCCTTATCGAGGGTCATCCCCAGCTGAAACGGCACCAGCCGGGCCACGCGGTCGACGTCCCCGTAGGACATCCCGAGCGCCCGCCCCACGTCCCGAATGGCCGCCCGCGCGCCGAGCGTACCGAAAGTGATAATCTGGGCCACGTGGTCCGGACCGTATTTCTTGGAGACGTAGGCGATGACCTGGTCGCGGCGGTCGTCCTGGAAGTCCAGGTCGATATCCGGCATTTCCTTGCGCTCGATATTGAGAAAACGCTCGAAGACCAGCCCGCTGGCCACGGGGTCAAGCGAGGTCAGTCCGAGGCAGTACAGCACGATGCTGGCCGCCGCGCTGCCCCTGACCCCGAACAGGATATTCTGCTTCTTGGTGAAGGAAATGATGTCCCACACCACCAGAAAGTAGTTGGCAAACTTCGTCTTTTTGATGACGTCCAGCTCATAGTCGAGCCGCTGTTTGATTTCCGGGGTGACGCTGGGGTAGCGGCGGGGCAGGTTTTCGTAGCACATGTCCGCCAGGTATTCATCCGCCGTCTTGCCCGCCGGCAGCTCAATCTCCGGCAGGTGCAATCGGCCGAACTCCAGGGTCAGGTTACACATTTCGGCAATACGCCGGCTGTTCTCAATCGCCTCCGGTATGTCGGCAAAAAGCTCCGCCATCTCCTGCGGGCTTCTCAGGTAGAAGAAGTCGCCCGGCATCCTCATCCGCTTCTCGTCATTGACCGTGGTATTGGTGCCGATGCAGAGAAGCAGGTCGTGCGGGTAGGCATCTTCCCGGTTGGTATAGTGCACATCGTTGGTGGCGACGAGCGGGATGCCAAGCTCACGGCTCATTGCAATCAGCAACCGGTTGACCAGGTCAAGCTCGGGGGTGGGGTGGCGCTGGATTTCGAGGTAGAAGTCAGTAAAGGTCTGCTTATACCACAGTGCGGCTTGTTTAGCCTCCTGCAGTCGACCGCCCAGAATCAGCTGGGGTATTTCCCCACCGAGGCAGCTGGTGAGCGCCACCAGCCCCGGCGCGTACTGCTGGAGCAGTTCACGGTCCACCTTCGGCTTGTAGTAATAGCCTTCGAGGTGGGCACGAGTATTGAGCTGAAGCAGATTGCGGTAGCCGGCCTGGTCTTTGGCGAGGAGAACCAGGTGGTAGTTACTCTTATCGCCCGGCGTGCGACCGAGACGGCTTCCCGGCGCGATGTACACCTCGCAGCCGATAATTGGCTTGATGCCAGCTTCTCGCGCCGCGCGGTAAAACTCGATGACGCCGTACATCGCCCCGTGGTCGGTGATGGCCAGGCTATCCATGCCCAGCTCTTTGGCTCTGGCGACAAGTTGGGAAATGCGGCTCATACCATCGAGCAGGCTATATTCAGTATGAACGTGGAGATGGGTGAACATTAGACCTCCGGATAGACAGGCTAATTATAGCACAGGGACGGTTTGGAGAGGTATTCTCCGGGGCGTCCAAAGAGGAGATGCGAGGTCGTTTGTCAACCTATCTGGAGCCAGTCTTCAACTTCGGTCAGGACAAGTCCTTCAACTGAAGGCCACTATTCGTTTTTTGGGTTTTTGAGGCTAACTAGACGATTTTTTTGAAGGGAAACGAATCGAGGCTGATTGGGGGCTGATTAGCTTTGATTCGTTTTACAGGTTATGTAAAGTTCAGCTTCAGGGGCGAGCGTTAACGAATAAGGCGCCGGGCATTTTTCAAGTGCGCGCACTTCAGGCGCAAGTTAGCGTTAGCCATCCGAAAATAGTAGAATGAAACTAATGAAACCTCTCTTTATCCTCGCCCGTTGGCTCTTTATCCTGTGCCTGCCCCTGCTTTTCATCGCGGGAAGCATCGGCCTGGCCTTTAACAGCCAGTGGTTCTACGAGTACGGCTTCAAGAAATACGATGTCGACCAGACCACGGGCCTGGCACAGTCTGAACTCAGCAAAGTCGCCGCCGGACTCATCGCCTACTTCAACTCCAGCGACGAGCTAATCGATATCACCGTGACCAAAGACGGTAAGCCCTTCCCCCTCTTCAACCAGAAGGAAATCACCCACCTCAAGGACGTCAAAGACCTCTTCCGCTTCGACTACACAGTCCTGCTGGGCACCTTCCTCTATGCCCTGCTCTACTCGGCGGCGATGTTCTTCTGGCGGAAGGAACGACAGCAACTGGCGAAGGAAGTGCTCTACGGCGCCGGCCTCACCCTGCTCCTGATGGTGCTACTGGGAATCGGCGTCCTGCTCGACTTCGACCGGCTGTTCCTGCAGTTCCACCTGCTCAGCTTCGCCAACGAGTTCTGGATGCTCGACCCCACCAAAGACTACCTCATCATGCTCGTCCCGCGGGGGTTCTGGTTTGATGCCGTGCTTTTCGTCGTGCTGATGGTGCTGGCCGGAGCCCTCATTCTGGGAGGGGCGGCGTGGGGACACCTAAAATACAGCCGCCAGCCCTAAAGCTTCTCCGGGTTGATGCGGATGAGCTGGTCGTCTTCATCGGTCGGCACGCCGCGCCCGTCGCGATTATTGGTCAGGATGTAAAGCATTCCGTCCGGACCCGCCACCACATCCCGCAACCGACCGAAGTCGCGCACGAAATGCTTCTTCAGCGTCACCGTCCCGTCCTCGATGACCGTCTGAAATAGTGTCTGGCCGCGCAGTCCGGTGAAGACCACTATGATGATAGCCAGACCGATGACAACGGCAAAAGCGACTTTCTTTGACATAGCTCCTAAAGAGAAGCATATCAGAGAGTCGCTGGCCTGACAATAGGTTCTACGCCGCGGCTTCCTCTGCCTTCTTCGGGTAGACGAATGACACTACCACCAGCACTATGCCGCCGATTAGACACGCCAGGCTGAATATTTCCAGCGGTTTGACCATATCCAGGATGAGCTGTGACAGCCACGCCTGAAGCGAAGGCGGCAACTCCATCCCGGGCAAAGAAAACCCCTGCGGCGCAAAATACTTGCCCACCAGAATGCCGACGTACTCGAAGGCGCCGAAGGTGATGAAGGTGACGCCCAGGCCGCGGGTGATGGCCCGCACATCGCGCTGGAGGAGGACAATGCCCGCCACCAGCATAATCATGAAGAGAATCGATACCCAGAAGCCAGTCTGAAAATACCCAATCCACTTCTTCGCTTCCAGAAATTTTGCCATCGTGTCGGGCGGAATCTGGCTATCGGTAAGCTCGATTTTCGATGGTATCTGCCCGCCGAACTGCTGCCACATCTGCTCGAAATACTGGTCTACCATCGCCGGCGGCAGTCCGGAAAGCTGGGATGGTATTTGCTTCAGGAAAGCCTGCTTCACATCGTTCTTGAGACTCGTCTTTATGGGGTCGAGCTGGATGACCAGGCTCATTTTATCCGTCTTGCCGAGCATGAAATCGTAAAACACTTTGATAGCGCTATCCACCTGCTGTTTAATCCAGGGTTCCTGCGCCACCAGAATGGCGTACACCGGCTCCTTGAACGCCGCGTACTCCGGAGGCAACTTAATGGTCTGGTCGACGACTTCCCTGACCGCGACCGGGATATTAAGCTTGTTCACCTCGGCGGTCACGAACTCGGGGTTCAGGACGGTGCTCCTCAGCGTAAAGGCAAAGCCGAAAAGCGAAAGCGAAAAGAAAAGAAGGAGGCTCAGAAGACTGAGCAAGAGACCCTTAATGATTTTCATTGCGGACCTCCGGATTTTCCAGATTTGGGCGTATTCTAGCATACCTGGGAGTAAAAAAATATCCCCCGTTTGGATGACTCTGACGCTCACTTGTCTGCCGAAGAGAAAGGGCGTCTAAGAGGACGAAGTCCCTCTTCCACTTCTTCCCCTCGCCTTCCCAGGTAGAGGCTTCGTCGTGAGCTCAGCCGAACGGGGGATTTGAGGGGGTGAGGTTGAAAATGCCCAAAACTGCTGTTGACGGGAAATCACGCTTCTAGTAGAATTATCTAGCATGGGCGGTTAGCTCAGTTGGTTAGAGCGCTGCGTTGACATCGCAGAGGTCAGAGGTTCGAGTCCTCTACCGCCCACCATCTTTTTGT
>JBGOXU010000075.1:0-6203 GCA_041479305.1 Dehalococcoidia bacterium | reverse complement strand
CTCCCTTTCTTAAAGGGAGATTGAGAGGGATTCTAAATCTCCCTTAATCCCCCTTTGCCAAAGGGGGAGACTGGGTGTCCTGTGCCTCTTTTTCAGCAGTCTATTTATGTCTTTTTCACCGCAATGTCCTTGCGGTAATGAACGCCCTCAAAGCTGATTCTGGTAATATTATCGTATACTTTCTTCCGCGCTTCGGCGATGGTCTTGCCGGTAGCGGCCACGGTCAGCACTCTCCCGCCATTCGTCACCACCTGCCCATCAGATAGCTTCGTCCCAGCGTGGAAGACCATAATATCTTTATCGACATCGTTCAGGCCGTGGATGGGGAAGCCGGTCTTGTAGTTACCCGGGTAGCCGCCTGACGCCATCACCACCCCCACGCAGGCATCCTCGCTCCACTCTATCTTCATCTGTGCCAGCTTATTTTCCAGGATAGCGAAGATGATGTCAACTAGGTCAGTCTTGAGGCGGGGCAGGATGACCTGGGCTTCGGGGTCGCCGAAGCGGGCGTTGAACTCCAGCGCTTTGGGCCCGTCAGGCGTAATCATCAGCCCGCCGTAAAGTACGCCTTTGTACGGTCGCCCTTCCGCCGCCAGCGCCTTGACGGTCGGCGCCATAATGGTCTCCATCACCTGCTTTTCGAGGGCGGGCGTCAGGAAGTAGGGGGGACTGTAGCTGCCCATACCGCCGGTGTTGGGGCCTTTATCGCCGTCAAAGACGCGCTTGTAGTCGCAGGCCGGCACCATCGGCACGACCGCCTTACCATCGGTGAAGATGAAGGCGCTCATCTCTTTGCCGTTTAGGAACTCCTCGATTACGACTTTATTGCCTGCTGTCCCCAGAATCTTTGCCTCCATAAAGCTGGAGAGGGCTTCAATGGCTTTAGGAACGGACTCGGCGATGATGACGCCCTTGCCCGCCGCCAGCCCGTCCGCCTTGATGACGATGGGTGGTCGCTGTTGCTGGATGTATTTCTTAGCCTCGCTGAAGTCGGAAAAGCTGGCGCTCTTGGCGCAGGGAATCTTGTATTTCTGCAATAGCTCTTTGGCGAAGGTTTTGCTCGTCTCAATCTCGGCGGCGGCTTTCGTGGCGCCGAAGATGGGGAGACCCTGTGCTGAGAACTTGTCAACAATGCCTTCCGCCAGCGGCGCTTCCGGCCCGACCACAGTGAGGTCGATTTTGTTCTCTCGCACCACCTTCAGCAGGGCACCAATATCGGTGGCGGGGATGTTGAGGTTGCGGGCAATCTGCGCCGTGCCGGCATTCCCCGGAGCGGCAAAGACCTCTTTCACCCTAGGGCTCTGCGCGAGCTTCCAGACGAGCGTATGCTCTCTAGCCCCACCCCCAACAACCAGTATCTTCAGAGTTCACTCCTTCATATATTCTGAGCAGAATGTTTAGGCGGTTTGTTTTTGATGGCAAGCACTATCGTACCCACGGCACCAATCAGAAAGACTATCGGGCAGACAATGGTCGCGATAATGAAGAAGACTGGCTCCTCTGTATTTAATAGCGCGCTAAGCATATTATGTAATATGACAAAAACAGCCAGTCCAGCAGCGGAAGCCCCGGTTAATAGTAAGAATATCTTGAGCATCCTCCTCATTTTTGCTTTTACGGTCAGACCGAGCAATGTCACACCTAGGCCAGCAAAGACAATCCAAGCGGAAAAAGCATTAAAACCCACTGGTAACCTGAGGACTAATGGGATGAACATCGTACAGGCCATTATGACAAAAACCCCGACCAATGCCCAGAATATTGACCAGATTAATCTCCCCTTCATTGCTTCTCACCTTCTGTTTCACTTCCTAGACGTTCGTTAAATTTTATCTACCTCACCCCCTGTGTGTCCCCCTCTCATTCTCCAAGGAGAGGGGGAGATAATTCTTGAATGGACTTCGCTTCTTCAAACTACGTTCTGAAATGACAAAGCCAAATCGCTCTTCTTATTGCTAGTGTGTCTTGTAGTTCTTCTTCCTTCTGGCGAGTGCGACGAATTGACATTCGGGGTTGTGCCCAGTAGTCGAACGGTGAGCAGCGATGTACTCACATTCCAAGCCCTTGCGCTCCGCTTCGTCGGGTACGGCTTCCAGAAGCCAACTAACCTGAATTCGCGCGCCCAAACGTTCATGATGCAATATGCAACCTCCCGCCCAGTGTGGAGGCCCCTGTGAACCACCGGCCGCTACCTTCGCCATAGCATTCCTTAGTTGAAATAGCCGCCCCCGGATATTATTTGTCTCTCCAATGTACAATAGAGATTCATGTTTTAGGGCATCGCAGATTCTATAAATGCCAGGTTGTCTAGGCGCTCCGCATCCTCGTTCGATGGATTTCTCAAAATCCGTCCACTGTGACCAAGAGCGGTTGAGACCAGTAGTATCTTGAGTGTTTTGCATAGCTAGTCATTTCCTCCTTTCTACTCCCGCCCTCTACTTAACATAACTCTGGATTTGTTGACATAACTCTAAAAACGAATCAAAGCTAACCACACTCGATTCGTTTCCCTTTTTTGGCAATACCGTGGTAATTAACCCGCTTCAATCCCTTACTCCCACTCAATCGTTGACGGGGGTTTGGAGGTTATGTCATAGACCACGCGGTTCACGCCGTTTACTTCGTTCACAATGCGGTTAGAAATCCTAGCCAGCAGGTCGTAGGGGAGGCGCGCCCAATCTGCGGTCATCGCATCTTCGCTGGTTACGGCGCGGATTGCCACCAGGTAGCCGTAAGTGCGGAAATCGCCCATCACCCCCACGCTCTTGACATCGGTCAGTATGGCGAAGCTCTGCCACAGCTGGCGGTAAAGCTTGGCTTTCTTGATTTCGTTCATCAGGATGAAATCGGCGCTGCGCAGGATTTCCAGCTTCTCCCTGGTGACTTCACCGATAACGCGGATGGCGAGCCCTGGTCCGGGGAAGGGCTGGCGCCAGACCATTTCCTCGGGCATGCCCAACTGCAGGCCCACCTGCCGCACCTCGTCCTTGAAGAGAAAGCGCAGGGGTTCAATCAATTTCAGCGTCATTTTGGCCGGCAGGCCGCCGACGTTGTGGTGCGTTTTGATTTTGGCGGAGGCTTTGCTGACGGAGGAGACGCTCTCGATGACATCGGGGTAGAGCGTGCCCTGCGCCAGGAAGTCCACCCTGCCGATTTTCCCAGCCTCTTCCTCGAAGACCTTGATAAACTCCTCACCGATGGACTTGCGCTTCACCTCGGGGTCGGTCACGCCCTTGAGTCGGTTAAGGAACCTCTCGGTAGCGTCGACAAAGATAATGCTCATTCCGAGGTGCAGCCGAAAGACGTTCAGAGTCCTCTCCACCTCTTCGCGGCGTAGCAGTCCATTATTGACGAAGATGCAGGTCAGCTGGTCGCCGATGGCGCGGTGAATGAGCGTCGCCACCACGGCGGAATCGACGCCGCCCGAAAGAGCGCAGATGACCTTGCCATTGCCCACCTGCTCCTTGATGCGGCCGACGCTATCGTTGACGAAGTTGCCCATCGTCCAGTTGCCGCGACAGCCGCAGACGTTGTAGATGAAGTTTTTGAGGAGAGTCTTGCCCTCCGGAGTGTGAGCGACCTCCGGGTGGAACTGCAGGCCGTAGACATTGCGTTCCCGGTTGCCCATAATGGCGATGGGCGAGTTCTCCGTGTAAGCCATAATGCTGAAACCCGCAGGCATCGTCTCAATCTTATCGCCGTGGCTCATCCAGACCGGCGTCGACTCCGGCAAGCCGGCGAAGAGGGGAATATCCGAGTCGCTCAGGTACATAATAGCGTGACCGTACTCCCGCTTGGTGCCGGGAGCCACGAGACCGCCCATCTGCTTGGTGATTGCCTGCATCCCGTAGCAGATGCCCAGGACGGGCAAGCCGCTCTCATAGACATAGGGTGGGGCGAGGGGGGCATCGGGCTCGTAGACGCTGGCGGGGCCTCCGGAGAGAATGAAGCCCTTGGGGTTGAGAAGAGCAATCTTCTCCCAGGGGGTATCGTGAGCGACCAGCTCGCAGTAGACCTGGGCTTCACGGACGCGGCGGGCAATCAGCATGCTGTACTGGGAGCCAAAGTCGATGACGATGATGGCTTCGCGCTCGACATCGGTCACCGCTTCTTTGGCGGGCGCCGGCGTCTGGCCGCCTTTCTGCTTGGCGATTTCGAGATAGGTGGAGACCTCAATATCGCCAGTGGTCCTTACGCGGAGGGTCTCTTCGGAAGCTGGTTTTGGCGTTTTGTCGGTCGTCATCTTAATAGAATGAAGGGTACTATTATGATATACTACCGACGAGAGGATAGCAAGACGGAAAAATGTCCGCAAAAGCCCCCCCCGAAGTCCAATTTCAATATATTTTTGTCAGCCATAGCCCGAAGACTACCTTCAACCTCGGCAGACGACTGGGGGAGCGGCTGGCGGCGGGGAGCGTCATTGCTTTAGTCGGCGAGCTTGGCTGTGGCAAGACTCTATTCACCCGGGGGGTGTGCGTGGGGCTGGGCGTGCCGGAGCGACTGGTCAATAGCCCCACCTTCGCCTTCGTCAACGAGTACCGGGGGCGACTGCCCGTCTTCCACGTCGATTTGTACCGGCTGGGCGACCTGGAGGACAGCTTCGGCATCGGCATCCTCGACTATCTCACCCGGGCCAGGTCCGGGGTAATCATTGTGGAGTGGGCGGAGAAGATGGTGTCACTACTGCCGGAGAGCTACCTGAAAGCGGAGTTTGAGGTGCTCGGACCGCGCCAGCGCCAGATGACCATCACCGGCTACGGCGACTTCGCGCGCTGGCTGAAGGAGTTTACCAGATGAGAGTCCTGGGACTGGACACCTCGGCCTATGCCACTACCATCGGCATCGTTGAGGACAGCCGTATTCTCGCCGACTTTACCTTTGAAGCCCGCACGGATACCCTTGAAAAAATTGTAACTCACATTGACATCGCTTTGAGGGAGTCCGAACTGAAACTGGAAGACATAGATGGGTTTGGGGTGGGGCTGGGGCCGGGTTCGTGGACGGGGACAAGGGTGGGGGTAACAGTCGCTAAAACCCTCGCCTTCAGCACGGGAAAGCCTATTTGTGGCATTTCGACTCTTGAGAGCATCGCCTATCAGGTCGGCAAGACGGACAGGCTGATTTGCCCCATCATCTCGGCTGGCGCGAAAGATACCGTTTACGCCGGCTTCTATCGGCGACAGGATGGCGCTCTCCTAAGGCAGGGCGAATATTACGTGGGCGACGTTTCCGGGCTGGCGAAATAAATTAAGGAGAACACGATTATTGTCAGTACCGGAGTAGTTAATCATCTCAAAATAATGAGCCGGGAAATTGACCCAGGTGTCAGCATCGAGGCTATCGAGGACGCACCGCGCGGCGCTTCGGTGGCATTGCTGGCGCTGGCACGCTTCCAGCGCGGCGAAAGCGATGATGTCCTGTCGCTGGCGCCACTCTATCTCAAGGAATCGACCGCCCGGGCGTTTATCAGCAAATATACGGTCGCCCAGGGCAAGGGTTAGATTATGCTGGTTTTAGGCATTGAGACCTCCTGTGACGAGACCTCTGCCGCGCTCGTGGTGGACGGCCGGACAATTCTGTCCAATATCATCGCCACGCAATTAGACATACTGAAGAAGTACGGCGGCGTAGTGCCGGAGATTGCCGCCCGAAGGCATACCGAGCTTATCGACTACGTCATCAAAGAAGCGCTCGATACCGCCGACAAAACCCTGAAGGACATCGAAGCCATCGCTGTCACCGCACGGCAGGGGTTGATTGGCTGTCTGCTCACCGGCGTGGCAGCAGCAAAGTCGCTGAGCTATGTTCTGAACGTGCCGCTGGTCGGCATTCATCACATCGAAGGGCACATCTTCGCCAGCCTGCTCAGCAATCCCGACCTGCCGATGCCCCACGTCTGCCTCACTGTCTCCGGCGGGCACACGATGCTGGTCTACGTGCGCGACTTCTGCCGGTATGAGCTGATGGGCACCACCCTCGATGATGCGGCGGGTGAAGCCTTCGATAAGATTGCCAAGTTCTTCAACCTGGGCTTCCCCGGTGGTCCCGTTATTGACCGGCTTGCCAGCAAAGGCAATCGCAAAGCCTTCAACTTTCCCCGGCCTTTGCTGAGAGCCAGCAACTACGACTTCAGCTTCAGCGGGCTGAAGACGGCCATCATCAACGCCTTCAAGGAGAAGGTGTCCCGCAACGAGGCGCTG
>JBGOXU010000074.1:0-6219 GCA_041479305.1 Dehalococcoidia bacterium | reverse complement strand
CTGGCGGCGCGGGTGGCGAATTCGAGCAGAAATTCGAATTCCCTTGGGGGCATTCTAATTCGCTCCGAACACGTGCCGGAGGCAATGCCCGGGTAAGACTCCACACCGCGACCACACATCCTCTTCTACCTCATGCCTTATCTTCGCCACGACTGCGCAAACGTGGTATAATGACAATTCCTGAATGACGGCTCTGTTGACACTGATTTCCTGAAGGAGGACGGCATCTCCATTGTTTACAGTCGCGGGGAGTGCCGCAACCCTGACCTGACCAAAATCCGGGAGAACATCTACCTGGTGAAGTGAACGGAGGGATAAATAAAAGAGGAGATTTTTGAAGCCTCGCTCGACCCGGAGATTCAGAGGAAAATGGCGGACGTGCAGTCCACTGTCAAAAGGGAAAGCAAAGCCCACGTCTCTTTCTATGACCCTCTCGATGAGACGTTTGCAGGCAAGAAGAAACGACTCAAAACCAAGCAAGGTCTTCGACAACGACCGGCTATCTCGCCCGCTACGCGGCGGAAGTAACCTCGGCGAGCACCGGCGCCGTCTTCCGCCACGTGCTCAGCGGCGTCAAAACCAGGTAGTTTTGACAGTCGAGCGGACGGGCTGTTAGAGTAAGAAACGATGAGAGCCGCCGTTTTCTACGGGCCGTCCGGTTCCTGGCCCGAGAAGCCCTTACGGATTGAAGAGGTCGCCAAGCCCACTCCCGGCCCTGATGAAGTGCTGGTCAAGGTGGCGGCCTGCGGTATGTGCCGCACCGACCTTGAATACCTCAAAGAAAGCCCCCCACCCAAAGCCCCCCCCCTGATTCTGGGGCATGAGCCGTCGGGCACCATCGCTGAAGTTGGCACAAAGGTGAAGAATGTGAAACTGGGGCAGCGGGTGCTGGTGGCTTTCTCCATACCCTGCCGCGCCTGCCGATACTGCCGGAGCGGACAGGAGAACCTGTGCCCGGACACGGTGGTCATCGGCGCCGACCGTGATGGCGCCTTCGCCGAATACGTGGTCGCACCGGCCACGGCGGTCTATCCTTTGCCAGACAGCCTGCCCCTCGAAGAGAGCAGTATCATCTCCGATGCCGTGGCCACATCCTATCACGCCATTCACGACCTCGCTGAGGTCAAGTCCGGCGATACCGTCGCCATCTTCGGAGCATCGGGCGGGCTGGGGCTAATCTCGGTCCAGCTGGCTTCAGCTCTTGGCGCCAGAGTCATCGCCATCGGCCGAAAGAAGTGGAAGCTGGACAAAGCCCGTGAGCTGGGCGCCGCGGAGGTCGTCAGTCTCGAGGAAGTCGACCGGCCGGACAAGGTAGTGAAGCAACTCACCGGTGGCGGCGCCGATATCGCCATCGATGTCACCGGCGTCCCGGCGATGGTGGAGACGGCGGTCAGGAGCACCCGACCGGGAGGCAAGGTCATCGTCGTTGGTTTTAGCTTTCACAAGGCGCAACTGGAAATCAATCGACTGGTCTGGAACCAGCTAACCATCAAAGGCTGCCGGACGTACCGGCCTTCCGACCTAAACAAAGTCATTAAGCTGGTCGCCGATGGTGTTATCGATATCCGGAAAATGGACCTGCGCCGCTTCAAGCTAGAGGAAATCAACGAAGCTTACCAGATGTTAGACCGGGGAGAAATCACGCGGGGATTTATTGTCCCCTGACACGGAGGTGTTACGATGGCGATGATGACAGGCAACGAATACCGGGCAAGCCTGGAAGGGCTGAAGCCGGAAGTCTACTTTATGGGCGAGAGGATTGAGCGGGTGCTCGACCACCTCGCCTTCGTGCCCCATATTAACGCGGCGGCGCTCACCTACGATATGGCGCTGGCGCCGGAGTATGAAGAACTGACCATGGCCACCTCGCACCTAACCGGCGAAAAAATCAATCGCTTCACCCACATCCACCAGAACCACGACGATTTAGTGAAAAAGGTGAAAATGCTCCGCGCCATCGGCCAGCAGACGGGCAGCTGTTTCCAGAGATGCGTCGGGTTTGACGGCATGAATGCCGTCTATTCGGTGACGTACGACATCGACCAGAAGAAGGGCACCGACTACCACGCCCGGTTCGTCAAATTCCTCAAGGAAGTGCAATCGCGCGACCTGATGATTACGGGCGCGATGACCGACCCCAAGGGCGACCGCAGCCTGCCGCCGGGCAAGCAGAAAGACCCGGACAGCTACGTGCACATCGTGAAGCGGACCAGCGACGGCATCGTCCTCAACGGCGCCAAGACTCACATCACCGGCGCGGTGAACTCCCACGGCCACCTGGTGATGCCGACGGCGGCGATGACGCCCGAGGATGCCGACTATGCCGTTTGCGGCTACGTTCCGGTCGATGCTCCCGGCGTCATCCACATCTTCGGCCGCCAGACCAACGACGACCGCAAGTGCCACTGCGCCCTCGACCAGGGCAACGTTGATTATGGCAGCGTCGGCGGCGAAGCGCTCGTCGTCTTTGACAATGTCTTTGTGCCCACGGAGCATGTCTTTATGGCCGGCGAGCACGAGTTTGCCTACTCGCTGGTGGAGCGGTTCGCCACGGCCCACCGCCAGAACTACGGCGGCTGTAAGGTCGGCCTGACTGATGCTCTCGTCGGCGCCACTTTCCTGGCCGCGGAAGCGCAGGGGACAAGCAGCGCCAGCCACATCCGGGAGAAACTGGTGGACATGGTGCACCTGGCGGAGACACTGTACTGCTGTTCCATCGCCTGCTCCTGCCAGGGTTATGCCCTCCCCGCCGGCTCCTATATGGCCGACCCACTCCTGGCCAATATCACCAAGCTGAACGTCACCCGCAACGTCTATGAAATTGCCCGGCTGGCCCACGATATTGCCGGCGGCATCCTGGCGACGATGCCCGCGGAAACCGACTGGAAAGACCCGAAGGTCGGGAAATACGTCGATAAGTATATGAAAGCTTCCGCCGGAGCCTCGGCCGAGACGAGAATGCGCCTCATCCGTCTCATCGAGGCAATGACCTGCGGCACCGCCCTCGTCGAGTCGATGCACGGGGCCGGTTCACCGCAGGCGCAGCGTATAATGATATGGCGGCAGGCCAACCTGGAGCACAAGAAACGGCTGGCGCTCAAGCTGGCGAAAATTGGCGACCAGCCTTATCTCGTGTCGTAGCAGTGGTCAAAGTAGCGTTGAAATACTGCGGCTCCTGCAACCCGCAGGTGCGTTTGGGGCAAGTAGCCAACCACCTGGCTCATTTATCAGACGATTTTACGATTGTCCCACTTTCGGCGGACAATATCGATGTGGTGGTTATTCTCTGCGGCTGTCCGCGCGCCTGCGGCAACAAGCCCGAGGTCAGAGGCAGAGCAAGAGACTGTATTGTGGTTGCTGGGGAAAGCCTTGATGGCAGACCAGTGGCTGAAGCTGACCTCGCGGCCGCCGCTGCCGAGCGTCTCCTCAGGCTAAGGGATACTTTTAATTGACAGTCTGGTCGAATATGTATGACAATCTTAGTGCGGAGTTGAAAGCGTAATCCCATTATGTTAGAAATCGTCTGGCACGGCCGTGGCGGACAAGGGGTGGTGGTAGCGTCATCAATCCTGGGCACGGCAATGGCCATTTACGAGGGCAAGCTCGCGATGTCGGTTCCCGGTTTTGGCGGCCAGCGCCGCGATGCGCCCGTAATTGCCGTCACCCGCGTCGACGACATCCCAATCCGCCGCCGCGACCTCAAAGCCGACCCGGACTACATTGTCGTCTTTGATGATTCATTGATATCGGTCGCCGTCAGCGGGCTGAGACCGGACAAGCCCCGCCACGTCGTTGTCAACTCAACCAAATCGGCTAGAGAGCTCAATCTCGCCGGGTGGGAGAAGCTTACTATCGTGGACGCGGCATCGATTGCGACACAGGTCATCGGCAGTCCCATTGTCAATACCGTGATGCTCGGCATCTTTGCCGCGGCGACGGGTCTGGCGCGGCTCGACTCCGTCAAGAAAGCCATCGCCGATGTCGTCCCGGCTGAGATTCGGGAAAAGAATATCGCCGGCGCTGAAGCCGGTTTTGAGGCGGTACAAAACTAGATGTCAGAACCAAGTAAGTTCAAAGGCGTCGGGCCGCACTGGCCGGCGGGCAATACCCCGCTGAACGTCGGTAGCTACACCCGAATCAAGCCGAAAATCGACGTGAGCCAGTGCAGCGGCTGCCGCTTGTGCTTCGTCTTCTGCCCAGACGCCGCTATTTCAATGGATGGCGACAAGAATCCAGTGGTCGATTTCAACCTGTGCAAAGCCTGCGGCATCTGCGTAAACGAGTGCCCCAAAAAGATAATTGAGATGACGACGGTGGAGAGCAATGCCTGAGAAGAAGTTCCTCACCGGCAACAGCGCCGTCGCCTATGCCGTGAAGCTCGCTAAAGTGGGCGTCATCGCCGTTTACCCCATCACCCCACAGACCCCCATCGCCGAGAAGCTGGCCAACCTGGTGAGCGCCGGCGAGGTAAAGGCGGAGTATCTCCGGGTGGAGTCCGAGCACTCGGCGCTGGCGGCCTGCCTCGGGTCGGCGATGGTGGGCACGCGCTCCTTCACGGCCACCTCCTCCCACGGCCTGGCTTACATGCACGAGATGCTGACCTATGCCGCCGGAGGGCGTTTCCCCCTTGTTCTAGCCATTGCCAATCGCTCCATCGGTCCGCCCTGGAGCATCTGGGGCGAACAGCAGGACTCCATCCAGCAGAGGGACACCGGCTGTATCCAGCTTTACGTGGAGACGTCCCAGGAAGCCCTGGATACGACCATCCAGGCGTTCAAAATTGCCGAAGACCCCCGCGTGCTGACGCCGGTGATGGTCTGCCTCGATGGTTTCCACCTCTCCCACGCCGAAGAGAGCGTCGAGATTCCAGATGCTGGTGATGTGGAGAGGTTCCTGCCGCCCTTCCGCACCTCAGCCACCTTAGACCCGGACAACCCGATGACGCTGGCGGTGGGCGCCTCCGGTGAGCAGTACACTCTCTGGCGTTCGGAGCAACAGACCGCCATACGCGAGGCCGGGAGCATTATTGGCGACGTCGATGAAGAGTTCGGGCAGGTCTTTGGGCGGAAATACGGCGGCCTGGTCGATGCCTACCGCTGTGATGACGCCGACCTCACCATCGCCATAATGGGCAGTTTTGCCGGCGTGGCGCGGGATGCGGTCGATAACCTGCGCCAGAATGGAGTCAAAGCCGGCATGCTAAGAGTGAGGGCGTTCCGGCCCTTCCCCAACCAGGTTGTGCGGCAACATCTGGCAAATGCCCGCCATCTCGTCGTCATCGACCGTGACCTGTCCTACGGCAACGAGGGGGCGCTGTGCTCGGAAATCCGCGGCGCCCTGTACGGGCAAGGGAACGTCCCGCCCATCGTCAACTTCATCGCCGGACTGGGCGGCGCCGACCTTCTGGCGGCAGAAATCGAGTCGGTGGCGCAGGAAGCAAGACAGATGACCCGCCCTGAGGAAAGAAGAACCGTATTTCAGTTCTTAGAGAACAAATAGATGAAGATTAAAGACATCCCGCGCGAAGAACACATCAGCAATTCGCTGAGCTGTGCCGGTTGCAGCGAGTTGCTGGCTGTCCGCCTGGCGCTCAAAGTGCTGGGCAAACGCACGGTCGCCATCGTGCCGGCCGGCTGTATGAGCACGGTGAACTGCTACTGGCCGCAGATTCCCTTCAAGACCCCGATGTTCGTCAGTCCCTTCGCCGCCACCGGCGCCATACTGCAGGGGGTGAGCGCTGGCTTCCACTATCGCGGCATCACGGATATTAATGTCCTGGCAGTCGCCGGCGATGGCGGCACCGCCGATATCGGCATGGCTTCCTTCTCCCAGGCAATCATCAGCGGTCGCAAGTTCATCTACATGTGTGTCGATAATGAGGCTTACATGAACACCGGCGGCCAGTGGAGCTCCACGACTCCGCCCGGCGCCCTGACCACCACCAGCACCCTTGCCGACGTTGCCGAAGCCTCCCTGTTCAACCGCAAGGACCTGCTGGCCATCGCCATGGCGCACCGCATCCCCTATGCCGCCACGGCGTCGCTTTCCTACCCGCTCGACTACCTGGAAAAGATGCGGAAGGCGGCAGCGACGAATGGACCCAGCTTCCTCCACGTCCTGACGCCCTGCCCGCCGGGGTGGGGTTTCCCCAGCGAAAAAACCATCGAGATTGGCCGTCTGGCCGTGGAGAGCGGCATGTGGCCCCTGTGCGAGTACCAT
>JBGOXU010000073.1:0-6275 GCA_041479305.1 Dehalococcoidia bacterium | reverse complement strand
TTCAGGATGAATCCTTCGGTAACACTAATTTTGACGCAACGACTCCACTTTCGGTAACTTCTATTATGAGTCAATGCGACCCCTTGACATTGGTGTCAGTAACCCGTTAGAATGACGCAGAAATTATGTAAGGTTACGTATTCTTCATCCTCTGCAAGCCTGGTATTATGGTTTTGCGATACACGGAAGGAGGGGGAACATGAAGGCAGAGAAAAAAACCTACTTTCGCTATTCAATTCTAGTACGCCGTGAAGGTAAGGAATATGCTTCTTGGTGTCCTGAATTAGATGTTGCGAGTAGTGGAGGCAGCATCGAAATAGCTTGTAGTAATCTTAAAGATGCCATAGACTGCTTTGTGAAAACATATTACAACCTTGGTGAATTAAAACAAATGCTGAATGAAAGAGGAATCGCGCTCAGCAGTGAGGAACGGTGTCCTTCTATATTTCTTTCGGAGGCACGATTAGGTGTGCCCACAATCGCATAAATCCAAACTCCCATCTACCAGAGAGTTTGAAGCAGCCCTACTAAAAGATGGCTTCCAGCCTAAAAAATGTTCTAGCGGAAGCCATCTGCCCTATATCAAGAAAATTCCAGGCCAACTAACAAGAGTCGTGATAGTGCCACTTAACAGAAAGGAAATACTTAGGGGCACTTTATCTTCAATGTTGCGGCAGGCTGGTTGGACAAAGGATTATTTCCAGTCAATACTGTGACTACCCATCGTTAATCCACCAGTTTCACGATTTCTTCGACCGTCCAGATATGATTGCTTATCCCACTACCGAGCTTTCGGGCAAATTGACAACTAGCTAGCTGTCTAGTACACTTCAATTTAGTATCTTTCCTCAGGAGAATCTCCGTGACTATCGAGCCTATCGGCCGTGAGTTAACTGACGTCATCAAGAAGCAGGCGGCTGACTACATTGAAGTCCACCTTGAAGAGAGCCATGCGTGCCAGATTGGCTACCGTGGTCCGGAGCTGGAGTTGGTCAGCCGCTCGTCATCCGTCGGCGGGAACGTGCGGGCGATGGTCAAGGGTGGGTGGGGCTTCGTCAGCTTCAACGATTTGAATGACCTGCCCGGCCGGCTCAAGACCGCCGTCGAGCAAGCTCGATTCGTCGGCAAGGGCGAAAGCAAGCTGGCGGAAGTCGAGCCTGTTATCGATACCGCGGCATCGATTGACAAGAACCCGGCAGTGCTGTCTCTGGCCGAGAAGAAACAGAAGCTGGACGAGTACAACCAGATTATCTGGAGCACCCCGGAGCTTCGGACCTCCGTCATCGGCTACGGTGACGGCTACAAGAAGACCGTTTTCCTGAGCTTACTGGGCAGCTTCATCGTCCAGGAGCGGGCGGATATCACCCTGCGGTTGACGGCCATCGCCGCCCGGAATGGGGATGTTCAGCAGGCTGGGCTGAGTGTAGGCAGTCGCGGCGATTTTACGGAAGTCGGTAACCTGCATAAAGACGTGGAGCGCATGGCGAAGCACGCCGTCGCGCTCCTTTCCGCCCCCCACGTCAAGGGCGGCGAATATACCGTTGTCCTCGACCCCGTCCTGGCCGGCGTCTTCGTCCACGAGGCTTTCGGACACCTTTCCGAGTCTGACTTCGTCTACGAGAACGAGGGCATGCGCGAGATTATGACGCTGGGCAAGCAGTTTGGCGGTGAGCATCTGAACATCGTGGACACGGCCACCATTCCCGGCCTGCGCGGCAGTTTCAAGTACGACGATGAGGGTGTCCCCGCCACCAGGACTTACCTCATCCGCGAGGGGAAGCTGGTGGGGAGACTGCACTCAAGAGAGACGGCGGCGAAGATGGGCGAAAAGCCGACGGGTAACGCCCGCGCCATCAACTACCGCTTTCCGCCCATCGTCCGGATGACCAATACCTATATCGAGCCGCGCGACGTCTCCTTCTCCGATATGATTGCCGATATCAAAGAGGGTATTTACGTCAAGAATTGGTACGGCGGGATGACCAGCATGGAGATGTTCACCTTCTCCGCCGGGGAAGCCTATATGATTCGTGATGGTAAAGTGGCGGAAGCGCTGCGACCGGTCGTCCTCACCGGCAACGTTTTCACCACGCTGAAGAACATCGATGCCATCGGCAATGACCTGGATATGAACCAGGGGGGCGGCTGCGGGAAAGGGGCGCAAATGCCCCTGCCGGTCTCAAATGGCAGTCCCCATATCCGAATTCGCCACTGCCTCGTCGGAGGTAAGTAGAGGTAAGTGATGGAAGAAATCCTTTCGCTGGCAAAAAAGGTGGCGGAAGAGGCCGAGGTCTTTTCGGCTACTTTTGAAGAGACCGAAGTCCAGTTTGAAGCTAATCGCCTGAAGCGACTTGAGACCAAGCAGACCACCAACATCGCCCTCCGTATCATCAAGGAAGGCAAGACCGGCTATGCCGTAACCACCCGGCGGGACAATGCCCAGGCGCTGGTTGATAGCGCCGTCGAGACGGCGCAGTTCGGCATTGCCGCCCGGTTCCAGTTTCCGGGCAAGCTCGCCTATCCGCCGGTCAAAATCTACGATGCTTATGTCGATAAGGTCCCCACCGAGAAAATGATTTTGCTCGGGGAGGAGCTTATCGCTAGGGTCACCAATCATACTCCGGCCATTGTCATCGAGGGTGGGGTGAGCAAGGGAACAGTCTCGGTGCGGATTGTCAACTCGCGGGGTGGGGAAGCCAGCTACCGGAAGACCTTCTTCAGCCTGGGGATGGAGGGGAATCTTATCCGGGGCACCGATATGCTCTTTGTCGGCGAAAGCAAGACTTCCTGCCATGTTTTCTCGGACTCAAAGGAAGTGGCCGATGTCGTGATTGAACAGCTTGAGCTGGCGAAAGAAAAAGCCTCAGTACAGACCAAGTCGTTGCCGGTCATCTTCACGCCCAACGGCGTGGCCGGGGCGCTCGTAATGCCTCTGGTGGTCGCCTTCAACGGCAAGACGGTCCTGGAGGGCGCCTCGCCCGTGGGCAACAAGCTCGACCAGAAGGCTTTTACCGATAAGCTGTGGCTCTGGGACGACCCCACCGTCCTCTACCGCCCTACCAGTCGTCCGTGCGACGAGGAAGGCGTGCCCAGCCAGCGCACCACCCTCATCGAACAGGGGAGGGTGAAGAGTTTCTTCTATGACCTGCAGACCGCCGCCTTGGCTAAAACGAAGAGCACCGGCAATGGCAGCCGCATGCGAGGTGGACTGCCGGCTCCCGCCGCCAGCGCCTTTATCATCGGCACGGGGAATGCTGGCTACAAAGAGATGATTCAGGAGATGGAAGAGGGGCTGGTGGTGGAGCAGTTGATGGGGGCGGAGATGGGGAATGTGCTGGGCGGAGAGTTTAGCGGCAACGTCCTGCTGGGCTACAAAGTGGAGAACGGCAGGATTGTGGGCAGAGTGAAGGATACGATGGTAGCCGGCAACGTCTACCAGATTTTGAGCCAGGACATCGCCATCGGCCGGGAGGCGAAGTGGGTGGGCAGTTTCGTCCAGGCGCCCCACATCTTTGTCCCCAGTCTTTCCGTGGCGAGCAAATCTTAGAACTGACTAAAAGAGGTTGACATAATGAAAGGTCTGGTTAAACTTTCCGCCCGTCCCAAGCTGAATGCCCCCAATATGCTTACCGTCTGGCCCGGTGTGGGCAATGTCGCCCTCATCGTGGCGACCTATTTGCAGAGGAAGCTCCCGTTCAAGGAATTGGGGGAAGTTGAGGCCTCATACTTCTTCGACCCCATCGGCGTGCTGGTGAAAAGCAACGTCGTTGGGGAGCCTCAGTTCCCGCGCAGTCGCTTCTACTACTGGAAAAACAAGTCCGGCGCCAGTGATATTATCCTGTTCATCGGGGATGACCAGCCGGCGACCAAGAGCTACGAGCTGGCGCACGCCGTCCTTGATATCGGCGAGAGGTTCGAGGCAAAACGCGTCTACACCTGCGCCGCGGCAATGACCCGTATTCATCATACTGAGACGCCGGGCGTGCTCGGAGTTGCCACCAGCCAGGAAGTCTCGGTGAGCCTGGCTAAGTACGAGCTAATCACCGCCGCCAACCTGCAAATCGCCGGGATGAACGGGCTGGTGCTGGGGGTGGCTAAGGAGCGGGGCATCGAGGGTATCTGCCTCCTCGGCGAGGTGCCGGTCTATGCCAGCCGCATCCAGAACCCGATGGCGGCGCTCGCTGTGCTCAAGGTCCTGGCGCCGATGCTGGAAATCGAAATCGATATGACTGAGCTTCAGCAGCTGGCGATTGAAGCCCGCGAGCGGATGAAGCAGGTGGCCGCCCAGGCGATGGGGGAGTACATCGACTTCTTTACCGAGCCAATCTGGGAGCGGGATGAGGAAGAGGAAGAAGAAGGGGAAGCCTAGCCGTGGTGGGTGGGGTGGGGACGATTGCCGGCCAGAAGGTCAGGCTCCGCCGCAAGCGCCTGTCCGATGCCGGGAACGACTACGCCTGGCAGACGAATGCCGAGCTTGCCCAGCTTGATGCCGCGCCCTTGCTGACCACATCGTACGAGCAGTACATCGTCGACTACACTACGGAACTGCGCTACCCGACATCGAGCCGCCGCATCTTCGGTATCGAGACTTTTGACGGTAAGCACATCGGCAATTGCGTCTACTACAACATCGACGAGCGGAAGGGTGATGCTGAGATGGGCATTATGCTCGGCGACCGCGATTACTGGGATAAAGGCTACGGCACCGATGTCGCCTGCACGCTCGTCGACCACATCTTCAGCGAGACGAAAATCAAGCGCCTGTACCTGAAGACGCTGGAGTGGAACCACCGCGCCCAGCGCTGTTTCGAGAAGTGCGGTTTTACTGCCTTCGGGCGGATGACGCGCGCCGGCTACAACTTCCTGCAGATGGAGCTTCACCACAAGGACTGGGAAGCCAGGAAAGTCGAGGCACTTTCTGGCCTTGAACCAGAAGAATAATTGAAAAAAGGGAGAGGGACTTCAGCAGCCCCTCTCCGATTTGCCCAGTGCGGTTAAGCACCTTACGATTGAGTTGGAGTGGGCGGAAGCCCACCGGGCGGGCAGAATCCACTACCCCATCCCCTCATGCCGCCACCCGGAAAATGCCGTCCCCCGAACCCTTTGAAGGGTCCCGGTAACGGCGTGTCGGGTCTGGCCTGCCACCATGTCTTGTACTGGTCGGCTTGCTCTTGGGTCATCTTGCCATCGGTAACCTGCTTCTGAAGATAGCTGTCCAGGGCTTCATTATTTATGTCACCCTGGGCTTTGGCAAACGCATCTTCGAGTTTTTGCTGGTCAATGCCCAATATCTGGCTGACTCGAGCAAACAGGGTCTTGCCCGGCGTGTCAGTTCCTTTGTCTGTCTGGGCATAGACTATTCCCGCAGTGCTCGCGACGATGACAAGGACAATCACGGCAGCAATGACGATGAATTTTTTACTCCTCCACATTATGGTCTCACCCTCCTTTCTGCTAACGATTGTAACAAGCGCATATTAAGATGTTGTTAAGATTCGGGGCAGGTTGCAATTTTGTTTCCAGAGTGTATTTTGTCTGCCTCTTGACGATTGACTCAAGCTAAGCTACATTTTAGTTATGCCAAATATCGTGCCGATTGAATGGCTGGGCGATAGGGTCCGCATTCTCGACCAGACCAAATTGCCGCAGGAAGAACGGTATGTCGAGATGGGCGACTACCGTGAGGTCGCCGATGCCATCAGGAAACTGAGAGTCCGCGGCGCCCCGGCCATCGGGGTGGCGGGCGCCTATGCCATCGCGCTCGGGGCGTTGCCGATTGAGTCGGCGGACCGCGAGGACTTCCTGAAACGACTCCGCCACGTCATTGATGCCATCGGGTCGACCCGCCCCACCGCCCGCAATCTCTTCCGCGCCATCGAGCGGATGAAGAAAGTGGCGGAATCGAGCAAGGATGTGGCATCGATTAAGTCGGCGCTCGTCGAGGAGGCAATCAAAATCCATAAAGAGGAGATTGAGGCAACTGATAAGCTGAGTGAGCTTGGCGCCGCACTCATCAAGGACGGCGATACCATCCTGACCCATTGCAACACCGGACCGCTGGCAACAACCGGCTACGGCACGGCGCTCGGCGTCATCATCCGGGCGAAGTCGCAGGGCAAGCGCATCAGGGTCATCGCCACCGAGACCCGCCCCCTCCTCCAGGGCGCTCGACTGACCGTCTGGGAACTGCAGAGAGCGGGCATCCCCGTGACGCTGATTACCGACTCCGCGGCGGGTTACTTTATGAGTCGCGGGGAAGTGAACTGCGTCATCGT
>JBGOXU010000072.1:0-6282 GCA_041479305.1 Dehalococcoidia bacterium | reverse complement strand
CTGGGTCCCTGGGCGTCTGTTCTGGTAATGACTTCGGTGCTCCTGGCCCAGAGCCTGATTTTTCAGGACGGCGGTCTGCTGGCGCTGGGTGCCAACGTGCTGAATATGGCGGTCATCGGTAGTTTCGGTGGGTATTCCTTCTACCGACTGGGCGTTGCCATCTTTGGGGACAACCGCCGGGGGATGGCGATTGGGTGTTTTGTGGGCGGGTGGGGGTCGGTGGTGCTGGCGTCCATTGCCTGTGCCGTTGAGCTGGCAATATCGGGTGTGTCACCGCTGACGTTCGTCCTGCCGGCGATGGCGGGCGTCCACGCTCTGATTGGGATTGGGGAGGGACTGATTACGGCCGCGGCAGTCAGCCTGGTGCTGGCGACGCGTGCCGACTTATTGCAGTTGCAGAAAATATAGGTGGTCGATATGAGAATGAAGTGGTGGCAGGTGGCACTGGGAGTCAGCCTGTTGCTGGCAATTCTATCGCCGCTGGCTTCGTCGGCGCCCGATGGGCTGGAGAGGGTGGCGGAGGATGGCGGATTTGCCGGCTTGACGCAAGGAGCGCCTATCAGACTCATCGCCGATTACCTTTTCCCGGGGATTGAGAATCAGGTTGTGGCCGCCATTCTGGCGGGAGTGACCGGGGTTATCATAGTCTTTGCGCTGACTTTAGGCTTGGCCTGGGTCGTAAAGTCGAGGAAGGCAAGATGAAGCACAGCTTTATCGACCAGTACAGCGACCGCGATAGCTTCATTCACCGTCTTGACCCGCGGACGAAATTTCTGACCACTCTGGCGTTTATTCTGGCGGTAACGCTGACCCCACCCCACCACTGGCAGGCATTCGTGATTTGCTTCGCGGTGGTGGCTGCTTTAATGGCGTTGTCAAGGGTGCCCGTATTGTATATCTTGAAACGGTCGCTGGTGATTATGCCCTTTGTCCTGCTCGTTACTGTCTTCGTGCCGTTCTTCAAGGAAAACGGGCTTGTTTTGCTCGCTGCCATTCTGGTCAAAGCCTGGCTATCCGTCCTCAGCCTGATTCTGCTCACCGCGACGACGCCGGTCCCCCGCCTCCTCGAGGGGCTGGAGCGACTCCGCCTCCCCAGGGTAATGGTGATGGTGCTCTCCTTTATGTACCGCTACATCTTCGTGCTGGTCGACGAGGTGATGCGGATGCGTCAGGCGCGGGACAGTCGTAGCTCGGGGGGCAGCCGGTTGTGGCAGGTGAAGACCATTGGCCGGATGGCGGGCACCCTCTTTATCCGCAGCTACGAGCGCGGGGAGCGGGTCTACGCGGCGATGCTGGCGCGCGGCTTTGACGGGCAGAGTCGAACATTGAACAATCTGAGCTTCAAGCTGGCGGATGCTTATTTTACCTTCGTGGTCGTGGCCGTTTTACTCTTAATTAGGGCACTCAGTTTGTGGGGTGGTTAATATGGAAGAGGTCGTCAGGATTGACAATCTTAGTTTCATTTATCCGGACGGACAGCCGGCGCTGGCAGGCGTCAGCCTCACCGTCAATCGCGGGGAAAGAGTGGCGCTGGTGGGGCCGAACGGGGCGGGCAAATCAACACTCCTGCTCCATCTCAACGGCATCCTGCACACTGACGGTCAGGTTAAGGTCTTTGGCAAAGCCATCGGGAATGGCAACTTGCGGGAAGTGCGGCGGCGGGTGGGCCTGGTCTTCCAGAATCCGGACGACCAGCTTTTCTCGCCGACGGTCTTTGACGATGTTGCCTTTGGACCGCTAAACCTCGGCTACTCGGAGTCTGACGTCCGCGAGTTGGTGGCGAGGGCGCTGGAGGGGGTGGGGATGGCCGGTTTCGAAAAGCGGTCGCCGCACCACCTCAGCCTTGGCGAGAAGAAACGGATTGCCATCGCCACAGTTTTAGCGATGAGTCCGGAAATCATGGTGCTGGATGAACCCACCGCCAACCTCGACCCGCGCAGCAAGGGGTCGCTGATTAGCCTGCTCAGGCGACTGCCGATGACGCTGATTGTCGCCTCGCACGACCTGGAACTGGTCAGAGCGGTTTGCCGGCGGGTGGTCATCCTGGACGAAGGTAAAATAGTTGCGGACGGGTCAGCGGAAAGCCTTTTGTCAGATGTAGCACTGCTGAAAGCTCACGGACTTACCGGCGACTAGAGCAACTTGAGCGTCTGCGACTCCAGTTCAAGGCTGACGTTGAGGGCTTTGGTCGAGTGTGTCAGCGCACCGACAGAAATGACATCCACGCCGGAAAGCGCCGCGGCACGGACGTTCTCCAGCGTAATCCCGCCTGAGGCCTCCGTCTTAACGTGGCGCGGTAGCATACTAACCACGCGCTTCATCTCCTCGGGCGGCATATTATCGAGCAGAATCATATCGGCGCCGGCTCCGGCGGCATCCAGCGCTTCCTGCAGACTGGTCGCCTCGACCTCCACCCGGATGCCTTTTGGCGCATTCTTTTTGGCCTTAGCGACGATTTCCTTCAGGCTCAGACCCATTGCGCGCAGGGCGACCAGATGGTTGTCCTTGATGAGAATGCCATCGCCGAGGTGAAGGCGGTGGTTCTTGCCGCCGCCTATCCGCACCGCGTACTTTTCGAGCAGGCGCATCCCCGGGGTGGTCTTCCGCGTATCAACAATGTTGGTCTTCAGCCCCTGCACTCTGGCAACGTATTTTGCCGTGGCGGTGGCGACACCGCTCAGCTTCTGCACGAAGTTGATGGCTGTGCGCTCGGCTTCGAGAATGCTGATGACGGCGCCGGAAACGTTGGCCGTGATGTCTCCCGCTTTGACCTTAGCGCCATCCTTAATCAGAATCTCGACTTTTAGGGTGGGGTCGACGTGCCGGAAGACCTTTTCGGCAACTTCCAGCCCGGCGATGACGCCCTCTTCTTTAACGAGGATGTAGGCTTTGCCCACCAGGTCGGGGGGAATCAGGATTTCGCTGGTGACGTCACCCTGGCCCAGGTCCTCGGCCAGCGCCAGCTCAATAATTTTGTCGATTTGCTCTTCCGGAGTCAGTCTCGGTATTCCCATCGTGCCCTCTATTTGTTCGTGAATACGATATGTTTCTGCCACTCCGCAGAGGTCTGGGGGAAATCGGAGCGGGAGTGCGCCCCGCGGCTTTCCTCCCGCAGTAGCGCCGCCTCGGTAACCAGTCGACCCGTCAGCACGAGATTGCACAGCTCGTATGAGGGGCGGTCGGTGGGTCTGGGCAGGACTTTCTGCCACGCCCATAGAGTATCGGCGGCTTCAGTCAGACCCTCTTTGCTCCGTATGACGCCCACCTTCTCCCAGTGAAGCTGTTTGAGGGTGACGAGGCTGGGCTTGGGCGCTCGTCTGGACGGCGGTCGCTGGCTGAGCGTGTAGCGGCTCTCGGCGCGTTTAGTGGTGCCCTTATCCTCGATGGCCTTTGCCGTCTTTTCCACGATTCGCTTGCTGAAAACGACCACCTCCAGCATCGAATTGGAGGCCAGGCGGTTAGCGCCGTGAACGCCGGTGCAGGCCACCTCCCCGGCGGCAAACAGCCCGGCGATATTGGTCTCGCCCCAGGTGCTGGTCTTGACCCCGCCCATCATATAGTGCGCCGCGGGCGCCACCGGAATCAGCTCCCTGGTGATGTCCAGCCCGTGGTCGAGGCAGAACCGGTAAATCTGCGGGAAGCGGGTGGTAATGAGCTGGGGTGGCAGGTGGGTAACATCGATGAAGACGTTGTTGGAATTCGTCTTCTTCATCTCGTAGAGAATGCTGCGGGCAACGACGTCCCGGGGCGCCAGCTCGCCCTGTGGCGCATAGTCGAACATAAAGCGTTTGCCATTAACGTTGCGCAGGATGCCGCCCTCGCCGCGCACCGCCTCCGAAATCAGGAATGGGGGCACGCCGGGAAGGTGGAGGGCGGTGGGGTGGAACTGGTAGAACTCCATGTCCATAATCTCGGCGCCAGCCTGAAAGGCAAGGGCAACGCCATCGCCGGTGGCTATTTCCGAGTTGGTGGTGAACCTGTAAAGCTGTCCCGCGCCGCCCGTCGCCAGGATGAGAAAGCGGCACTCGAACTCCTCTTCCGAGCCGGTGCGGCAGTCCAGGACACGGACACCCCTGGCCTGGTTGTCTTTTACCAGGATTTCGGTGGCCAGAGTGTCCTCGAGGACGCGAATTTTGGCGGCGAGCACGCGTCGACTCAGCGTCACCTCGATGCGCTCACCGGTGGCATCGCCGCCGGCGTGGAGGATGCGCGGGACGCTATGGGCGGCTTCGAGGGTGAGCGCAATCTCGCCGTTGACAGTGTCAAAGGGGACGCCAAACTGGACCAGGTCGGCGATGCGGGCGGGCGCTTCGTTGGCCAGGATGCGCACGGCTTCTTCATCGCACAGGCCGGCGCCGGCGGCAATCGTGTCCCGGAAGTGAAGCTCGGGATTGTCGTTCTTGCCGATGGCCGCGGCGATGCCACCCTGGGCGTGCCTGGTGTTGGTGTCTTCGATATTGCCCTTGGTGACAACGAGCACACTCCCGTACTCTCTGGCCAGCAAGGCCGTGTACAGGCCAGCGATGCCGCTACCAACGATAATGTAGTCGTATTGCATTACTCTCTTATTGCTTGACTTGTCTCCCCATGACACTGCTCTTGGCGACTCTCATCGTCGCGCCGGACTCTACTTTGATGACGATGGTCGTCTCGTCCATGCTCTCGATTTCGCCGTAAATGCCGCCGGCGGTAACGATTCTATCGCCTTTCTGAAGCTGTTGAAGCATCGTCTGCGCTTCTTTCTGGCGTTTCCGCTGAGGACGTATCATCAGGAAGTAGAAGACGACAAAGATGAGCACCAGGAAAACAATCAGCGACCAGTCGAAGCCCTTCTGGGCGCCTCCCGCCGGTGCTTGCTGGGGAAGACAGCCCCCGAGAAGCGCTACCAGCGCGATGAGTAACCCGACCACCAGTCCAATACGTAACATCTTGCCTCCTTAAGCAATCTTGCCCTGTAACGACCACGGGCTGGTCTTTTCGATTGTGATGTTTACCAGCTTGCCGAAATAATCATTCTTATCACTGAAGAATACTAGTTTAGCAGAACGCGTCCTTCCCTGCCACTTTCCCTTGTTTTGGCTGTCCACCAGCACCTCTACCGTCTTGCCGAACAGCCCGGCATTGATGCCTGTGGCGATTTTCTCCTGCAGCTTTTCGATGGCAGTGAGGCGGGACTTCTTCTCTTCGGGCGGGACGTTGTCCTCAAGCTCCCGCGCGGCGATGGTGCCCGGTCGCGGCGAGTAGGCGGCAACGTGCACAGTGTCAAACCTTACCTCTGCGAGAAAATTGGCCGTCTCCTGGAACTGCTCGTTTGTCTCCGAGGGGAAGCCGACAATGACATCGGTGCTGAGGGCGATTTCGGGCACTTTGGCTCGTATGCGGGCGACGAGGGCACGGTATTGCTCTACCGTATAGCCCCGCCGCATCGCTTGCAGAATCTCATTGCTGCCGGACTGCACGGGCAGGTTGAGGTGCTCGCAGACCTTATCCAGCCGGGCGATGGCGTCAGTGAGACGGTCGCTCATGTCTTTGGGGTGGTTGGTCAGGAAACGGATGCGTGCCAGCCCATCGACGGCATTCAGTTCCTCCAGAAGGCCGGCGAGGTCCGGCTTGTCCGTCAGGTCGTGCCCGTAGGAGTCCACGTTCTGCCCGAGGAGAGTGACCTCCTTGGCGCCCCGCCGCACCACTTCCTGCACTTCGCAGACGATTTCGGCCAGGGGCCGGCTTTTCTCGCGGCCTCTCCGGAACGGGACGATGCAATAGGCGCAGAAGTTATCGCACCCCTGGATGATGGGGATGTAGATAGCGGGAGTGGGATTGGCCGGTAGAGCAGTGGCCGGGGTGGCGACCCACGGCGGCAGCGCTCCCGGTTTGAAGAAGTAGTTGACATAAGGAAAGGACTTGTGGAGATGCCCGGCGTCCGAGTTTACTAGGCAGCCGGTCACCGCCAGGAGCTTATCGGGATGGAGCTGTTTCATCGGTTTGAGCGACCGGATTTTGTTGACGATGCGGGTCTCCGCGCTCTGCCGGACGACACAGCTATTAAGCACGATGACATCGGCATCGTCGGGAGTCTGAGAAAGGGTGTGGCCGGCCTGCTCCAGCGAGCTGGCGATTCGCTCCGACTCAGCCTTATTCATCTGACAGCCAATTGTCCAGATATAGTAGTTAGACATTGCTTTGGGTTAAGAACAACCACCTTTGGAGGCGGGTCAGTACTTCAATAGTGGGGGACTCTGGCGGAGGGAGTGGGATTCGAACCCACGACCCCGGTTTCCCAGG
>JBGOXU010000071.1:0-6321 GCA_041479305.1 Dehalococcoidia bacterium | reverse complement strand
CTGCCTGGCCATCGCCAATGCCGAGGTCCTGAGCCAGCTCGTCGTCCTGCAACTGAAGAACCCGGGTGCCCCCATAATCTACGGCTCCATCCCGTCCATTATGGATATGCGCACCACCATTTACTCCTACGGCTGCCCGGAACTGAGCCTGATGGGGGCGGCGCTAACCGAGGTCTGCCATTCTTACAAACTCCCGATGTTCGGGGTGGCGGGCAGCACCGACGCGGCTAACATCGGCTTGCAGTCCGGCGCCGAGATTACCTACGAGATTATGGCTTCGGCGCTGGCCGGCACCGACCTGGTCCGCAGCGCCGCGTTCCTCTATCACGCCAAGGTCGGCTCGCCGGAGGTGGTTGTCTTCGGCAACGAAGTCGTCGATATGGTCAAGGTCCTGCTCAACGGCATCGAAATCAACAAGGAGACCCTGCCCATCGAGATGATGGTGCGGATGGGTCCGAAAGCCAACTACCTTTTCGAAAGCCATACCCGTAAGCACTTCCGCAAATTCTGGTCGCCGCCCCTGTTCGACCGCAGTTTCAACCCGGCAAGCTCCCGGAACGCCGAGGACCTCATCAACCAGCGGACAAAGGAAATCATCGAGACTCACCAGCCCAAGGCTCTCCCCGCCGACATGGTGAAAGAGCTCAAGAAGATGGAAAAGACCTGGTTCCAGCGAGTGGGCTTGAAGCACGAGTATCCCAAGCGCGAAGAAAGGTAGTCCCTTTTTCCCCTCTCCACCAGGAGTTTATTGAGTTGGGCTGGGAAAATGAACTCGACACTCCATAAACTCTACGAACTCCAGAAACTGGGGTGGGGTAGAGGGGAGGGGGTGGCGTATATTGACAAATCGGGTCAGTATCGATATTATATAAGCTATCTCTGGCGTGTCCTCTTAAACTAGACTAATCGCCCGAGTTGAGATAAAAGCTAAGTGGGTAGGTCCCGTTTGCGACCTGCTCCAGGCAAAAAGGGGGTGATAGCTTTTCGTAGAAAAGGGAATTTGTTAAGTAAGGGGGACTCAATATTTAGGAGGAAAAAATGAGGTTAAACAAGATTTTAGTATTCGTGTTGGCCGTAGTGATGGTCAGTTTGCTGATTGCCGTTGGCTGCGCGCCCAAGCCAGCCCCCGCACCAGCCCCAGCACCGGCGCCCGCTCCGGCCCCAGCCCCGGCGCCCAAACCGGCGCCCGCACCCGCACCGGCACCTGCCCCCGCACCGGCGCCTGCACCCGCACCGGCGCCTGCCCAGCCACCCAAAGTAATCAAGTGGCAGGGTCAGCCAATCTCACCTCCAGGCACTCTCGAAACGGAAAATATGCAGGACCTCGTTGACCGAATCAAGATAGCCAGCGGTGGTCGCCTGGAAATTGTTCTCAATGCCAGTGGCAGCATCGCCCCCGCCAGCAAGGAGTTTGACGGCGTCGACCTGGGCACTCTGGACTATGGCAACGTCGCTCCCAGCTACCTCGTCGATAAGTGGCCCGCGGCGAACCCGTTTGCCTACATGATTGGTGGTCTCACCGGTATTGAGTACGCGTTCTGGATGAATGTCGGTGGCGGCAACGAGCTTGTTAACAAGATGATTGCCGGCAAGAACATCAAGATGCTCACGAATACGCTGGTCACTACCCCTGAAGTCTTCCTCCAGTCCAAGAAAGAGCTCAAGAGTGTCGCCGATATCAAGGGTCTGAAGATTAGGACCACCGGCGACGATGGTGAATGCTTCACCAAGATGGGCGCTTCCGTCATCTTTCTGCCCGGTACGGAAATCTACCAGGCCCTCCAGAGAGGCGTTATTGATGCTTGCCAGCTGAGCACCCCGGCCGTTGACTGGACCTTCGCTATCCATGAAGTTGCCAAGTTCCAGTATCTCTCGCCGGTACGTCAGCCCAATGACCCGACCTGGGTCTTTGTCAACCCGAAGAGTTTTGCGGCGCTGCCGGATGACCTTAAGAAAATTGTGGAAGAGGTACACTACGGGCACGGCTATCGCTGGTATGCCAAACTGACAGTAATGGATATTGAAGCTCTGGCAAAACAGAAGGCTTATGGCGTCAAGATTGGGCCAATCCCCAAAGATATTGAAGACGAACTCATCAAGCAGGCTAACGCACTGTATATTGAGAAATCAGCCAAAGATGCGCTCTATGCTGAGGTTGTGAAATCTCAGCAAGCGTTCCAGGCCCAGTACCGCGCGGCCTGGTCCAGACTCTAAACTTCAGTTTCTTGCCCCCTGCCCGAGGATCCCTCGGGCAGGGGGTTTTTTGAATACCCGCCGTAAAGGATGAATTCCATGAAGAGAATACTAGAGGGTTACGACTGGTTCATTGACAAGACAGGCTCGGTGGCTATGTGGCTGGGCCTCATCCTTGTCCTGCAGATTTCTTTTGAAGTCTTCATGAGGTATGTTCTTAACTCGCCTACCATCTGGGGCTATGACACGTCCGTAATGATGGGCATTGCTTTATATATCATTGCCTGGTCTTACGCCGACCTGTATAACCAGCACGTTCGGGTCGATGTCATATATATGAAGTTATCGGCAAAGGCAAAAGCAGTCATTGATGTTGTTGGCTCAGTCCTCTTCTTCTTGCCTTTCGTCGCCGTTATGCTCTACACCTCTTCCACATGGATGTGGAAAGCCTGGGCGACGCACGAGGTCCGCTCTGAGACCTACTGGTATCCGCCCGCCGCACCAATCAGGACGTTGTTCTTCCTGGGGGTTATTCTGTTCACCTTCCGCGGCCTGGCGCGGCTAATCAGAGATGCGTATCTCGTGGCAAGGAGTAAACCCCTATGATTGAGCTCAGTCCCCAACTCACGGCTCTAATCCTGCTGGGTGTCTTCCTGGCCGGTGTGTTTGCCGGTTATCCGCTGGCTCTGGTGGCTGGTGGCACCGGCATAATCATCGGCTTCTTGTTGTTCGGGCCGATGGTGGGCCAGATTATCTATATGCAGATTTTCAGTATCATGTCCGATTATATTTTGCTGGCAATGCCGCTTTTCATCTTCATGGGTCACATCGTCCAGGAGTCAGGTATTGCCGACCGGATGTACCATGCGCTGTACCTGTGGCTGGGCGGCTTAAGAGGTGGTTTAGCCATTGCTTCACTTATTCTGGCCACCATCGTGGCGACGACGGTCGGTCTGGTGGCGGCAGCGACGACCATCGTCACCGTAATTGCCGTAGCCCCGATGGTTAAGAGGGGTTATGACAAGGCTCTAGCGACCGGGTGCTGCTGTGCCGGGGGCAGTCTGGGTATTCTCATTCCTCCCAGCACCTTACTCATTATCTACGGACCGATGGCGAGGCTGTCCGTTGGCAAGCTGTATTTTGGCGCTTTTATGCCCGGATTCTTGCTCGCCGCGCTCTATTGCCTCTATGTGGCTATCACCTGCTATCTCAAGCCGGAACTGGGACCGCCCGTCCCCATCGGGGAGCGTAATGTCCCGTTCTGGAAGAAAACGTGGCTGCTGGCGACAGCAATTGTGCCGATTTCAGTTATCGTTCTGGGGGTTCTCGGCGTCATCTTCCTCGGCATCGCCGCGCCGACGGAGGCGGCCGCCACCGGCGCCTTTACCTCAATGCTCCTGGCCTGGGGCTATAAGCGCTTGAACTGGAAGGTGATTGTCGGCACGGTACAGGAAACAATAAAGGGCTCCGGTCTTATCTTCCTAATTGCCGCCTGCTCCGTGGCCTACACTGCGGTGTTTATGCGGAGCGGTAGCGGCGAGATAGTGAAGAACTTCATTCTCAGTATGCCCTTCGGGCAATGGGGCGCTTTCCTGATGGTGATGTTAATCTGCTTCATACTCGGTTTCTTCATCATCGACCTGGGCATCATCTTCCTGCTCGTCCCCATCATCACGCCTATCTTCAAATCGCTCGGTTTTGACCCTATCTGGGCGGCAATCATGGTTAACATCAATATCCAGATGTCCTATATGACGCCGCCGCTGGCGGTGGCTATCTTCTTCGTCAAGGGGACGGCGCCGCCGGAACTGGGTATCACCATGGCGGACATCATCCGGGGCGTGTGGCCCTTCGTCTTCCTCATCATCGTGGGGCTGGCGCTGTGCGTGGCTTTCCCGGAAATCATCCTCTGGCTGCCCGGCAAGATGATACAGTAGGCAAGACCGAAGCGGTCAGCCTGAGCTGAGGGCAGAGTACAGGGCTATATCGGGCCGGTTCTTACGCGGCGATGTAGCCCTGTTTCATTAGCAGTTCGGCGACGAGGACAGCGCCGCGCGCCGCGCCCATCTTGGTGTTGTGGGAGACCAGCACGTACTTGATGCCGTTCTCCAGCACGCCGTCCTTCCTGATTCTCCCCACCGTTGTTGCCATCCCGTTGTCGGTGTCCCTATCGAGGCGGGGCTGGGGGCGGAAGGGGTCATTGAGGACGACAATCATCTGCCGGGGAGCCGAAGGCAGTCCGGAGCCTTTGAGCCCAGCGAAGTCCTGCATTGCCCTGGCCACGTCTGCCGGTTCGCAGGGCTTCTGCGTCGAAACGAAGACCGCCTCGGTGTGGCCTTCCCTGACGTTAACGCGGGTGCACGTGCAGCTCACCGGGAAGGCGGCCGGCTGAATGGTCTCTCCAGCCAAGATGCCCAGAATCTTCTGCGTCTCGCGCTGGACTTTCTCTTCCTCGTTAGGAATGTAGGGGATGACGTTATCGAGGATGTCCAGCCCAATCACGCCCGGGCTGCGCCCGGCACCGGAGAGTGACTGCAGTGAGGTCATTATCACGGACCTTATCCCGAAGGCGTCATAGATGGGCTTGAGCGTGATGGCCAGCCCGATGGTGGTGCAGTTGGGGTTAGGGGTGATGAAGCCCTTCCAGCCGCGCGCTTGCCTCTGTACCTTGATTAAGGCCGCCTGCTCCGAGTTGATGCCGGGAATCAGGACCGGCACGTCTTTTTCGTAGCGGAAGGCGGACGCCGTGCTGATTACCGGCCTGGTGGCGGCAAACTTCGGCTCCAGAATTTGCGCCTGGTCCGATTCAATCGCCGAGAAGATAAGGTCGACATTGGCGATGTCCATCTCGGCGGCATTTTGCACGGGAATACCCATCACGTCAGCGGCGGGCGGCTCGTCACAGAACCAGCGGAAGCCGCCCGTCTTGGGGTTGGTGAGTGCATCTTTGTAGCTTTGCCCGGCGGACCTTTCGGAAGCGGCGAGGGTGGTCACTTTAATCCAGGGGTGCTTGTCCAGGGCAACGATGAACTGCTGACCGACGATACCGGTGGCACCAACGACTGCGGCGCGTAACATATTGTCCTCCACAAGGAATGCGGAATTGCCATTCCGTATTTCCCTTTATTATAGCGTAAGCACCAATCCACCTCAATTCCCTTCATTGTCCTGACGTTCTGCAATGCGGGCTTGACAGTGGTGCTATAATACACTAGGCGAAATCGAAAGAATAGCCTATTCTCTATCAAAAACAATCCTGCACTTCTTGAGAGTATCTTAAGAAGTCAAAATAAGGGGGTGATAGCGTTCGGCAGAAAAAGATAGTCGGCTAAGTTCTATTGTTTTACGGAGGGAATAAGAAAAATGAGAAAAGCATTAGCTTCAATTGTGGTAGTGATATTACTTGCCAGCCTGATTGCCATAGGCTGTGCTCCCAAGCCGGCCCCGGCCCCAGCTCCAGCACCTGCGCCTGCCCCGGCACCGGCGCCTGCCCCGGCGCCTGCTCCAGCACCGTCACCGGCTCCCGCGCCAACGCCGACACCAGCGCCAACTCCCGCCCAGCCGCCTAAGGCCATCACTCTCAATGGTCAGGGCCATAACCCGGCCACCAACGAGCAGTACAAATCGTTCGCCCGCGTTAGTGAGAGAGCCACTTTCCTCAGCGGCGGGCGCCTGGTGATGAAGCCCAATCCGGCAGGCGCCATTGTCCCGGCCGCAAAGGAGTTTGACGGCGTCAATGGCGGCTCGATCGACTATGCGATGACCGCCTTTGCCTACTGGAAAGATAAATTCCCCGCCGCTGGTCTATTCACCTTCACGGTTGCCGGACTGTCACCCTTCGAGCAATTACTCTGGCACCTCCAGGGTGGCGGTAAAGAACTGGCCCAAGAAATGGTGAAGGACTACAAGGTAATCCTCATCCCGGGCTTCATCGGTCCGCAGGAAATCTTCCTGAGCACCACAAAACCGCTAAAGACAGTCGCTGACATCAAGGGTCTCAAGATTCGTACGGCCGGCGATGATGGTGCCCTCTTCGCCCGGATGGGGGCCTCAGTGGTCTCAATGGCACCCGGCGAGGTCTATGAAGGGATGAAGCGCGGCGTCATTGACGCCTTCCAGCTCAGCACG
>JBGOXU010000070.1:0-6325 GCA_041479305.1 Dehalococcoidia bacterium | reverse complement strand
CTGGGAGCTTGACAAAGGCCAAGCACGAGCGTAAGCTGTTGACTGTTACGACTACAGCTTGCCCGAGAATTCGGCCATGAGATGGTAACAAGCGGTCCGGATAAAGAAGTACTCAATCTGATCCTCGGTTTCTCCCAAGCCTTAGAGACTCGTGAGGGTCATTTGCAGAGCTTCTGTCGCCACGGCATTCAGGTAGAAGGCTGGCTCAAAGGCGAGTTTTTGGGATTTCTGGACGAGCAGAAACGTCAGGGAAAGATTATCGACTTCGAGTGGGAAGAGAAGCTCCTCAGTGACAAGCGGAAGAGAGTTGATTTCAGGCTGGCGCTAAAGACCGAGACTGGTACCCGAGTTGCATGGATAGAAATCAAACACTGGCTGATAGGCCAGCAAAACAGTGTGACCTATGATCCCTCCTTCTATTTTGGTGATCCCTCTTCGGCAGGGGTCAACCAGGACGTCAGGAAACTGGCGATAGTCCAGAATGAAGGTAAGTACCTTCTCGTGCTAGCGACCGCCAATCCGGGTGATGAAGAGTGGCAGAGAGGAGTTACCAAATTCAACAAGAAGTTCGACCCTTTTCACCTCGAGACTTTGAACCGGCCTGCTGATTTCCCTGATTGCTTCTATCTTGGACTGCTCAAGGTCAGTTAGTTCCTTACGGTTATCCGCACCCCACCACCTTGCAAGTTCATGAAGCGGCCCCCTCGCCTAGCGCCTTTATTGCTTCTGCTGACGCGTTGCGTTTGTTGATGCTGGGTAACAGTGCCCTGGACCGCCTGGCTAATGCCAGCTACCAGATTGTAATCGAGGGTACCAGCTACCGTGAAAGACTCTCGCCACACCGGCGGAAGGAGGTGTTGACAGTATGAACTAGAAGTGGTACAAACTTAATCACCCGGGTGGGTCAAAGTATGTGGTTAGGGGTGGATCAAAGAAGGTGGTTTTTGACAGGCAAAACCATTCCCGGAATTGCAAAAAAGGAAGGAGCTTTATTATAATAATATGGAATGGCAATTTATTGTAGCTCTCATCATTGCGATACCTATTATCATATTTGTCCCGGTGCTGGTCTGGATTGCCGTCGCGAGTGGTCTTTTCCAGGTGGCGCGTGACTCCATTCGTCGTCGCTCTTCAGCTCGCAGAAAGGCAATCCCGGTAGCCGAGGCCGTCCGGGAAGTTGCCCGTGAGGGTTAACCTATAAGCCCTTCTCCTCACAAAGCCATAATCCTTACCAGCGCCTCAGGGAAATCTCCAACTAACCTTGGGCTGAAACGTGCCTGAAATAAGGAGACTTGATGGAACAACGGAAGAACTTCGTGGAAGAAATCAGCGCCATCCCGGGCGGGGAAGGTATCCGTCTATGTATCCAGTGCGGCACCTGCACCGCTTCCTGCCCCAACGCCGATAAGATGGAATACACTCCTTCTGAAATCATTGCTCTGGCGCGAGCGGGATACCGCCATGAAGTCCTGTCCTCCCACTCGATGTGGTACTGCCTTTCCTGCTACCTCTGCACAGTACGCTGCCCACGCGGTATCAATCCCACCGAGCTAATGCACGCCCTGGAATCAATCGCCACCAAAGAAGGACTAAGCCCCCACCACCGTACCCTGACCCCGGCCATGTACCGCAGCTTTACCGACTTCGTGTACAGTCTCGGGAGCCTGCCCGAGTTAGGTTTTATGACCTGGTATTACCTGCTGACCAACCCGCTGCGCGGCCTCCGGCTGATGCCGGTAGTCCTGAGCCTCATCAGACATGGACGACTCAGTGTCAAGGCAAGGCGCCTCACCCCGGAAGGGACCAAACAGCTCAAAGCCATCGTCGAGAAGGCGGAGGCACTAGGAGGTGCGCATTGAAAGCTAGCTATTTCCCGGGCTGCTCATCGTCCGAAGGCGGCGCCAAAGCGTACGGTTCGTCCTCTCAAGCGGTGAGCAAAGTCTTGGACATGGAACTGGTTGAACTGGAAGACTGGAACTGCTGTGGCTCGACCCCTTATAGCTCCTTCGATGAGCTAACCTCTCTGGCGCTCTCCGCTCGCAACCTGGCTCTTGCCAAAAAGAAGGGCAAAGACCTGGTCACGCCGTGCAGTTCCTGCTACGTTATGTTAAATCGCACCAACGCTTATCTAAAGCAATACCCCAAAGTCAAAGCCCAGGTGGACGAAGCGCTGGCGGCCGGTGGTCTCAAATACAACGGCGCGGTCAGAGTCCGCCATTTACTCGATGTTTTCGTCAATGACATCGGCTATGACGCCATTACCGCGAAAGTAAAGAAGAACCTTGCCGGACTCAAGGTTGCCGCCTATTACGGCTGTCAGATCGTCCGCCCGAAATTTGGCTTTGACCACCCTGAAAACCCACAGTCGCTGGACAAACTCATCCAGAGCCTGGGCGGAGAGGCTGTCAGTTTCCCGCTGAAGAGCCGCTGCTGCGGCGGGTCGCTGGTTATCTCGGAGGAGAACATTGCGCTTGACCTGTCGCGAAAGCTCCTTGATTCTGCCAGGAGCAATGGCGCGGAATGTATTGCCACTGTTTGTCCCCTCTGCCAGACCAACCTCGATGTCTACCAGAGCCGGGTCAACAAGAAATTCAATACCGATTTCAAAATACCCATCCTGTTCTTCACCCAACTGATGGGCATCGCTTTCGGGCTGGGGGAGAAGGAACTGGGTTTCAAGACAAATATCGTCTCTGCCGGAAAGGTGCTGGCAAAGTATGCCTAAGGAGCAAGGAATGGAAGAGAGGAGAATCGGAGTTTACGTCTGTCACTGCGGCAGCAATATCGCCGGTACGGTCGATTGCGCCCAGGTGACGGAGTATGCCAAGGGCTTATCCAACGTCGTTGTCTCCCGCGACTACAAATATATGTGCTCCGAGCCGGGGCAGAACCTCATCAAAGATGATATTAAGCAGAACAAACTGAACCGCGTTGTCGTGGCATCTTGCTCGCCGCGCATGCACGAGCCCACTTTCCGCCGCGCTCTGCAGGACGCCGGTCTGAACCAGTATTTCTTCGAGATGGCGAACATCCGCGAGCACTGCTCCTGGGTGCATACCGATAGAGCAGCGGCTACGCAGAAAGCTAAAGCCCTCGTCAGCGCCGCCGTCCGCCGTGTCTATCACCACGAGCCGCTGGAGGCCAGAGAAGTACCGGTAAACCCGAATGTGTTGGTGGTGGGGGGCGGGGTGGCCGGTATTCAGGCTGCCATTGAGGTCGCCGATAGCGGCAATCTGGTCTACCTGGTGGAAAAAGAGCCGAGTATTGGCGGGCATATGGCGATGTTCGATAAGACCTTCCCTACCCTTGACTGCGCCGCCTGTATCCTCACCCCCAAGATGACCATCGCCGGACAGCACCCCAATATCAAATTGCTCAGTTACAGCGAAGTGGAAGATGTGTCCGGTTACATCGGCAACTTCAAGGTCCGAATTAAGAAGAAAGCCAGGTTTATTGACGAAGACAAGTGCACCGGTTGCGGGCGCTGCCAGGAAATCTGCCCCACCAAGGTCGCCAGCGAGTTTGAGCAGGGGCTGGGACAGCGCAAAGCCGTCTACAAGCCCTTCCCCCAGGCCGTGCCGAACAATGTCGTCATCGATGCGGTGAACTGCCGCCACCTCAAGGGCCGCGCCCAGGGGAAAGATATCTGCCGTATCTGCCAGAAAGGCATTCCCAATAAGAGCATCGCCGGCTGCGAGACCGGCGCTATCAATTTCGACCAAAAGGACGAGATACTGGAGGTCGATGTGGGTAACATCATCGTTGCCACCGGCTTCCAGCAGTTCGACCCATCGGTCATATACCAGTACGGCTACGGCCGCCTGCCCAACGTCGTCACGGGACTTCAATTCGAAAGAATTTCCAACGCCTCCGGTCCCACCAACGGCGAGATTCTGCTCGCCAGCGGCAAGAAACCGGAAGCCGTCGCCATCCTGCACTGTGTCGGCAGCCGCGACGCGAACTATCACAAGTACTGCTCCCGCGTCTGCTGTATGTACTCGCTGAAATACTCGCACTTGCTGAGGGAGAAACTCCCCGATGCCGATGTCTACCAGCTCTACATCGATATGCGCTGCGCCGGCTCCGGCTACGAGGAGTTCTACGAGCGACTCCAGGAGGAAGGCGTTAACTTCATCCGCGGTCGCGCCGGTGAAATCACGGACACTGCCGAATCGCCGGAGGAAAAAGACAAGCTGATTGTCCTGGTGGAAGACACGCTGGTGCGCCGCAAGCGGCGACTGCCCGTGGATATGGTTATCCTGAGCTGTGCCTTGGAGCCGAGGGCCGATACCGAGAAAATGGCCCGCACGTTCGGGTTGAGTCGCAAAGCGGATGGCTTCTTCTTGGAGAAGCATCCCAAGCTCGACCCCGTCGCCACGATGACCGATGGTGTCTTCGTTGTCGGCTGTTGCCAGAGTCCCAAGGATATTCCAGACACCGTTGCCCAGGCTTCGGCGGCGGCGGCGCGCGCCCTGGCGCTCATCAGCAAGGGCAAAGTCGAAATTGAAGCCGCCACCGCGGTGATTGATGAAGAGCATTGCGCCGGCTGCAAAGTCTGCATCGAGCTCTGCCCCTTCAAGGCAATCTCCTACGACGAGACGAAGAAGGTCTCGCGCGTCAACGAGGCTGTCTGCAAAGGCTGCGGCGTCTGCGTTGCCGCCTGTCCGAGTGGTGCCATCAAGGGCAAGCATTTTACTGACGAACAAATCATGTCTGAAATCGAGGGGGTGTTAGTATGACCACGACAACCTTCGAGCCGAAGATTGTTGGCTTCCTGTGTAACTGGTGTTCCTATGTCGGCGCCGACTTAGCCGGCATATCGCGCAAGAAATTCGCGCCCAACGTGAGGGTGGTACGCGTGATGTGCTCGGGGAGAGTCGAACCCAGCTTCGTGATGAAAGCATTCGAGTCCGGAGCGGACGGCGTCGTCATCCTCGGCTGTCACCCCGGCGATTGTCATTACGCCGAAGGCAACTATAAGACCCTGCGCCGCTATCCCCTGCTCAAGAAGACACTCGCCCAGCTAGGCGTTGAAGATGAGCGGGTACGCCTGGAATGGGTCTCCGCTTCCGAGGGGGACCGCTTCGCCGCCATCGTCAACGAGATGACGGAGCAGGTCAGGAGGCTGGGTCCTTTCCATCAGAATGGAGGCAAGAATGTCAAAGCCTAAAGTAGCGCTGTACTGGGCGGCGTCCTGCGGCGGCTGTGAGATTGGCCAGCTGGAGATTGGCGATAAACTGCTCAAGCTGGCGGCGGCCGTGGACATCGTTTTCTGGCCCGTGGCGATGGATGTCAAGTACAAGGATGTGGCAACGATGGCCGATGGCAACATTGATGTCTGCCTCTTCAACGGTGGCGTCCGCAACTCCGAGCAGGAGCATATCGCTCATTTCCTGCGCAGTAAGTCGAAAATCATGATTGCCTACGGGGCGTGCGCCTACGGCGGTGGCGTCCCCGGCCTGGCTAACCTCTTCAATAAGGAGCTGATTTTCAATCGCGTTTACCTGGAGACACCGTCCACCAGCAACGAGCAGAAGGTTGTCCCTCTGACCAGCGCCAAAGTGGCCGAGGGTGAGCTGACCCTCCCCGAGTTCTACGATACGGTCAAGACGCTGGCACAGACGGTAAAAGTGGACTACACCATCCCCGGTTGCCCGCCGGAGGAGAGAACGACCTGGCTGGCCCTGGAAGCTTTAATCGAGGGTAAGATGCCACCCGAGGGCGCCGTCATCTCCCACAGCGCCAAATCGGTCTGCGACGACTGCCCGCGACAGCGCAACGTGAAGAAGGTCAAAAAGTTCTATCGCACCTACGAGATAGCCACGGAGAAAGACCTGTGCCTTCTGGAGCAGGGTCTCCTCTGCGCCGGTATCGCCACCCGCGGCGGCTGCAAAGCCCCCTGCCCGCAGGCGAATATGCCCTGCACCGGTTGCTACGGTCCCGTAGAGGGCGTCGTCGACCAGGGGGCGCACTTCCTGAGCGCAGTCGCCTCCGTTATCGACTCGAACAAACCCGATGAAATACAGAAAATCATTGAGGATATCCACGACCCGGTGGGCACTTTCTACCGCTACAGCCTGCCCGGTTCCCTGCTAAGGAGGGCAAAAGTCTAATGAAAAGAATAACCATCGACCCCGTCACCAGGCTGGAAGGTCACGGCAAAATCGAGATTTTTCTCGATGACGCCGGTAATGTCGCCAATGCTTACTTCCAGGTGCCTGAGTTGCGGGGTTTCGAGAAATTCACCGAGGGGCGGCTGGCAGAGGATATGCCGCAAATCACCCAGAGAATCTGCGGCGTCTGTCCGGAAGCCCACCATATGGCT
>JBGOXU010000069.1:0-6401 GCA_041479305.1 Dehalococcoidia bacterium | reverse complement strand
TTACGTGGTGGTACCAGTTGGGCCGCCTTGACTTGGCGATGGCTTTGGAGAGTGGCTCGTAAGTTTCCCGGTTCAGGTCATCGAAGCCGAAGAGGTCCTTGATGGCGATGAGCGTCTGCTTGGCGTAGGCGGTGTTGCGGATGGCGTTCCAGTAGGGTTCGAGGGCTTGCCAGCGTTCCTCGAGCGACATATCCTTGCGCTCCGGCTCGGCGAGGAAGCGGCGCAGTTTCATCCGCTTGACGTGGACACGGCGGTACTGGTGCATCGGGAGGCGCACCGCCTCCATCAATTGCGACGGCATTCCCGCGGAAACCAGGTCGCTGGTATTGTAATGGCCAAAGAGATAGCCGAAGTCGACGGCATACTGGTCGCGTTCCGATTCGGGCATAGTGTGCTCGTGGGTGTCCACGATTTGTATTTGCTCAACCGCCTGCTTTATCTTTTCATACGTTAGCGCAGGATACCCCTACCGTAAGGTAGGGGAGGAATGCGCTACCTCCTTTTTGAAGGCGTTAATGGTGCATAGACCGGGGATGCTCCAGCGCTGATATAGAAGTGCTATAAAAACCTGTGCATGACAAACGCAGAGCTCGCGATGTAGGCAGGACGGACATTGCTTTGACCACTCAACCATAGACAACCTCCTCTCGGCGCTTAATACCCCGACCGTAAGGTCGTGGGAAGTTTATTCACGTCTCGCTGCCATTGTCATTCTGAGCGAAGCGAAGAATCTCTCCATGAGATTCTTCAGTCGCTACGCTCCTTCAGAATGACACTCTGAAGCATATTTCTGGAGATTGCCACAGGCCCTACGCTCCTCGCAATAACAGGGGGTAGGATTGCCACCTCACGACTGCATCGTGACCCGCAACCACATCAATAGGCCTAACGAAAGCGCACCAGCCTCAGAAAAACCTCCCTAAAATAATTCTCCCTCCCTTTTGAGGGGGAGGGAGCGAAGGAGGGTAGATTATGTGAAAACGAGCTTGCCGGGACTGGCATCGAATAGTCTATATTTATCCTCAGTTGTTATATTTCCTCATAAGTCTCGCGCAAGCTCAGTTGTTGCTTCCTTTTTCGGAGGAGTGGCGGGGACCTAACCCTGCCCCGCCACTCCAATATCTCAAGAGGACCGACTACTAGTTGCGAACCGGGCTGCTCGGTCTCCTCGGCGCGGGGAACGAATGGCGCATTCTCATGAAGGCCGGCACATCAAGCTCGTCGCTTCTCAGATTGCGCAGGACCTTGTTCATTTCCTTCTCACGGGCGGAGGCGCCGATGAGCGTGTTCTTGGTGGCAAAACCGGTGGCGATGAGGGTCAGCCGTATCTGGTTGCCCTGGTTGTTGTCCACGCCGACACCGAAGATAACGTTAGCTTCGGGGTCGACCGACTGGCGGATAACCTCGGCGGCCTCATTGACCTCGAACAGGGTCAGGTCGCTGCCGCCGGCGATGTTGAAGAGAACGCCCTTGGCGCCATCAATCGATACATCCAGCAATGGGCTGGCGAGAGCTTCCTTGGCGGCATTGACGGCGCGGTTCTGCCCGGAGCCGTGTCCGATGGACATCCAGGCCGGACCGGCGTCTCTCATTATGGTGCGGATATCGGCAAAGTCCAGGTTAATCAGACCAGGAACGGTAACCACTTCAGCGATGGCCTGAACGCCATGATGGAGCACCTGGTCGGCCAGCTTGAAGGCGCTGTCAACGCCCGTCTTTTGGTCGATTAAGTCCAGCAACCGGTCGTTGGGAATGATGATGAGCGTATCGACCTTATCCATCAGGGCAATGATGCCCTCTTCAGCGACCTGGGCGCGGTGGGTGCCCTCAAAGGTGAACGGCCGGGTCACCACACCGATGGTGAGAGCGCCGGAGGTTTTGGCTAGCTCGGCGACGATGGGGGCTGCCCCGGTCCCCGTGCCACCGCCCATACCGGCGGCCACGAAGACCATATCAGCGCCCTGGATGACCTGCTTCAGCTCGTCACGGTTCTCTTCAGCTGCCTTGCGGCCGATAGTATGGTCGCCGCCGGCGCCGAGGCCGCGGGTGCACCGCTCGCCAATCTGGATGCGGACGGCCGCTTCCGTGATTGCCAGATGCTGGGCATCCGTGTTCAGGGCAATGAATTCCACACCGCGAATTTGCTCGCGGACCATGCGGGTAACTGCATTACAGCCGGCGCCGCCACAACCAACGACTTTGATTTTGGCCGGGCTGGGAACATAACTCTGTCTTGACATTTTCTCCTCCTTTTATGACTTCCTTATATTTAGCTATTTTCGGTATTCTTGGGAGTGCCCTTGAAAAGCCGGGAAAAGAAACTGAAGAAGCCGCCTCTGGGCACCTGGTAAGCCTGAGCACCCTGGTTCTTGAACTTCCACATCATCAGGCCAACGCTGGTGGCGTAGGCGGGGTCGCGCAGGGAATCCGAGACGCCGAAGAGGTTTTCCGGTATGCCGACTCTTACGGGCAGTCTGGTGATTTCCTGGCCCATCTCCGCCAGGCCAGGCAGATTGGCGCCGCCGCCGGTGAGAACAATGCCGGCCGGGATGAGCTTCGTGTAGTCGCCATGGGGCAGCTCAAGGACAATCAGCCGGATGAGCTCTTCCATGCGGATGCGGATTATTTCGGACAGGTCGTGGTAGGAAATGCTGTGCCCGTCAGCGGTGACGGTCTTCTCTTCCTCTTTTTCGTCCTCCTCATAGGGCAGGACATTCCCATACCGCTTCTTCATCTCCTCGGCCAGCTCATAGGAGAGTCCCAGACCGATGGAGATATCCCGGGTAACCTGGTACCCGGCCACGGGCAGGATTGAAGTATGGTAGATAGTGTTATCCTTGATGACACAAATATCGGTGGTGCCGCCACCAATATCCGCCAGCAAGACGCCGGCCATTCTTTCCTCTTCGGTCAGGACGGCTTCAGCGCTGGCGAGCGACTCAAGGACCAGGTCTTCCACTTCAATACCGAGACTACGGATGCACTTGGTCAGATTCTGGACCGAGGTCACGGCAGCAGTAACAATGTGCGCCTCGACGTCCAGGCGGAAACCATGCATCCCGACCGGGTTCTTGATGCCTTCCTGCCCATCGACCATATAACTGCGGGGTATGACGTGGAGCAGTTTCTGGTCGTTGGGTACCTTGATACTGCGGGCAATGTCAAGCACTCGCTTCAAATCGTCCGGTCTTACCAACCGGTCGTTGCGACTGATAGATATGACCCCCCGGTTATTAACCGAGTTAATGTGTCTTCCGGTGATACCAATGTAGGCTGATTCCAAACGGTAGCCAGCGCTCCGCTCGGCTTTCCTCACCGACTCGCGGATAGACTGCTTAGCTTCCTCGATATTGACCACCAAACCCTTTTGCAGCCCCAGGGATGGGGCCACACCAACACCGAGGATGCGAGGCCGGCCACCTACGCTGTCGATGTCGGCCATGATGGTGGCGACTTTCGTCGTCCCAACATCGATAGCGGCAACTCTATTTCTTTTCATGTTTTCCGTCCTCCTCAGGCGAATCCTTAATAATTAATTGGTAGATGCCAGTTACTTCCCCTCGCGGAAGTGGACGTTCCACTTGGCGCTCAGGAGACTAACATAGTTCCTGACTTCTGGGTTTGGCGAGTCATGAAGCTCGGCGAGAAAGCCGTGCAGTAGCTCACTCCCGCTCATTCCCGGAGTCGGTTCGGGTGGCCCCGGTAGATTGATGTACACAATCTCCGTCATCAGTTTTTGGTACTCGATTGCCAGTCCCATTTAGTGCCTCCTCCTTTCATTTTTTACAAGTTTTTTGAACTTGTGGATTAAAATTTAGTACGTGCCAGGAGCATCCGTCAATTATTGTCCATCCTTGTCCTGCCAAATTCCACCTAATCCGCTATTTTTCCCATTAGTCCCTATTGAAATTCCAGACCTTGTGCCATATAATAAACTGACTGAGACGTCACGATGGTACTGGACAAAGAAAAGAAACGCCTTCCCCCGTATGTTTCCTACCGGACTTTCCGCAATTTCCTGGATGGACTGCAGATGGGCGGTATGCCTGCCCGTATCGACCGGAGCTACTGGGGTGACCGCCTCTCCGGCACCACCGGCACCCAGCTGATATCGGCGCTTCGATTTCTGAACCTGGTGGATGCCAGCGGTTTGCCTACTAATCGTCTCAAAATGCTCGTGGCGGCGCGCGGACCCCAGCGGAATGAATTGCTCCGGCAGGTGACCTTTGAAGCTTTTGCCCCGCTGATGAAAGCTGGCTTAGACCCCCAGAATGCTACCTATTCCCAGCTTGAGGAAATCTTCCACGACAATTTTAACCTTAGCGGTGATGTCAGCCGGAAATGCATCAAATTCTTCATTATGCTGGCCGGTGACGCCGGTGTTCACCTCTCCTCTTTCATCACCAAACGCCTGAAGAGTCCGCGTACTGGAACTAATGCCAAAAATACCAAGAGGGCGCTAGCAAGGACAAGTCGGAACGAGGTAGTGCCAAACGGGCTTGAGGAAGTGCCAAATCAGGTTTTATCCTGGGAACAGCTCGTTTTGTCCAAGTTCCCTACTTTTGACCCCGCCTGGTCGGACGAGCTAAAGTTGAAGTGGTTCGAGTCCTATGAAGAACTGCTAAAACGTGGCTCTCATAACGGGAAATAGCAGCCCACCAAATCGAACAACAGCCCGTCTTTTCGCCGGTAAGACCGATTGGACTATCGCTCGGACCACCCTTCAAGACGCGCCCCCAGCCATTTCTACGTCAAAATACTGAGAATAGTTTGAAGGAGGTATTGCTATGTGCTGAAACTGCGGCGGTATGATGCCCCGATGACACTCACGGGAGTCCGGACAACATCACCACCGAAACTCTGCGGAAGGCAGGAAGGGCGGGCGAACCCAAGACCATCAAGAAGGCGGACAGCTTCAACCAGATTTACCAGAAGAAGATAAGGGGCACCCCGGCCGATACTCAACCGATAAGCTAGTGGCTATTGCGTGGGTTGCGCTCCCCATTAGATGCTTCCCCTTCTCTGGAAGGGTCAGAATGACAGTCTGCTTCTTGTCACCCTGAGCGGAGCGAAGGGTCTCGCTTCGAGGACCTGCTAACGCGTTTCTGCCAGCGGCGCTAAGCCTTGCGCCGCATCCGCAGTTCCTGCGTGTACTGAAGATGGCGGATGATATCAGCGCGGCTGATAATCCCCACCAGCCCACTATCGGTGCAGACCAGCACCTGGTTGACATCCTGCTCGGCAATCATCGCCATCGCGCGGGCGAGGTCGTCTTCCGGGGAAACGCACTGGAGCGGCGCCTTTGTCATAATTGCCCCAACGGGGGTTATTGCCCACTTCTCCTGGGGTAGTCCCCGTATGTTAGTAAGGGTAACGATGCCGACCAGCTTGCCGTCACGGGCAACAGGCACTGCCCGACGGTGGTACTGACTGAAGATACCCTGCACCACCTCCAGGACGGTGGCGCCCGGGCTGATGGTCTGGGGATTAGGCGTCATCACATCCTTGACTTTGAAGCCTTTCAAATACTCCTGAACCGTGGTCTCCTGGCGACTGCTGTCTGCGGCGTTACTCAGAAACCAGCCGATGAAGGCAATCCATAACCCACCGAGGAAGTTCCCCCTCAGTATCTGGAACAGGCCCACGCCAATCAACCCCCACCCGAAGAGCCGCCCTACCGTCGCCGCGATGTTGGTGGCTTTGACCAGGTTACCAGTGGCGCCCCAGATGATGGAGCGCAAGACCCGCCCACCATCGAGCGGAAAACCGGGGATAAGATTAAAGACGGCCAGAAACGCGTTAATCAGCGCCAGGTAGGAAAGCAGCGCCGCCAGCGGGTCGAGCTTGTTCGGCACGACGAGGAACAGGCCATAGAAGACGCCGGCAATCACCAGGCTGGAGAGAGGGCCGACCACGGCCATGGCAAACTCGGTCCTGGGATTCTCTGCTTCTCGCACAATATTACTCACCCCGCCGAAGATGAACAGGGTAATACTGCGCACCGGCAGACCGCGCGCCTGGGCGACAAAAGAATGCGCCAGCTCGTGGAGCAGAACGGAAACGAAAAGCAAAATCGAGGCAATGACGCCGGTAGTCCAGTAGGCCAGCTGAGTCCAGCCGAGATAGGACTGGGGGAAATAGCCCATTGCCAGCGACCAGGCGACGAGAAAGAAAATGAGCAGCCAGTTGTAATGGACGCCGATTTCGATGCCGCGGATGCTCCCCAGCCGGATGGCGCCTTTCATACTTTACACTTCTTTCTTCGGGCGGATTATCAGGATAGGCAAGCCCGATTCTTTCACCACATAGTCAGCGATACTTCCGAGCACCGCCCGTCCCACTCCACTGCGCCCGTGCGTCGCCAGCGCAATAAGGTCGATTTTGTTTTCTTTCGCATAGCT
>JBGOXU010000068.1:0-6405 GCA_041479305.1 Dehalococcoidia bacterium | reverse complement strand
TCTCAGTACTTCGTGCCTACTCAGCGGACAAGGTATGAATCTCGAAGAGCGGCGATTTCTTGCCCGTCACCAGCAGTTGCTCAATATACCGGAATCTTGAGCTAATGACGCGGAGCAGGCTGTTGGTGACCTCTAGACCGATATGCGGGCTTTCCTGAAACAGCCGGCGGAGTTCCTCACCCCGGATGCTGAGAATCGTGGAAGGGCTCTTGCAGATGGCGGTCAGCGAGAAAACGTGGGGCGGCACCAGGGCGGGCCAGCCGAAAATCCCCCCCTTGCTGATGGAACAGATGACGGCCCGCGCGGACAGATACGGCGATGTGCCCGCCCCCTTAATCATAAGGTCGACTTGTCCCTCTTCCAGCACATAGAGTCGCTCCGCCTCTTCCCCCGCCCGGAAGACTATTTCCGCCGCCTGGTAGCTCCGGCACTCGCAGGAAGGCAAGTCCACAATCCTCTGCAGGTCAGTATCATCCAATCCCACAAATATCTCGCATCGTTTCAGAATGCCAATAATCGCCACGTGCCCTTCCCTCACACCTGAAATCTCCACTTACGGTCAGACCGCCCGTTTCTGTTAGTTATTGTAGCACATTCTAAAGGCCGACTTCACCAGCCAACGCGCCGTGATGAGCAGCCGGGCGCCACTCTCAATCCGACCGTAGAGTAAAGATGGCAGTTGCAAAGAAGTAACGTACGCCGTAAAATGATGAAAATGTTCGACCGACACAGCATACACGGAGTCGTCCGCCACCCCGGTAGCCCACGGCCATTTCATTACCGCCTGAATATGGAGGTCCCACCACGAGAATGAACATTGTCGACCTGGTGAAACAGGGCAAGTTTGTTGTCTGCGCCGAGGTTGGTCCGCCCAAAGGGGTCGATATCAAGGAGCTGATGGAGACCGCCGAGCTGATGCGGGGCAAGGTGGACGCTCTCAACGCCACCGACCAGCAAAGCTCGGCGATGAGGCTTGGCTCCCTGGCGGCCTGCCACCTTCTCAAGGATAAAGGGCTGGAGCCTGTTTTCCAGATAACCTGCCGCGACCGCAACCGTATCGCCCTGCAGTCTGACTTGCTCAGCGCCCATGTTCTGGGCATCGAGAATGTGCTCTGCCTCACCGGCGACCATGTTTCGCTGGGCGACCATCCTCAAGCCAAACCGGTCTTTGACCTCGATTCGGTATCGCTTCTGCAGGCGGCCCGCCAGCTCGAAGCTGGGAAGGATATGGCCGGGAAAGAACTCATCGGCGCGCCTAAGTTTTGCCTCGGCGCCGTGGTTTCCCCGGGCGCCGACCCCGTGGAACCGCAAATACTCAAGCTGGAGAAAAAGGTGAAAGCCGGAGCCGAGTTCTTCCAGACCCAGGCCGTCTATGAGCCACGTAAGTTCGAGGAGTTCATGAAAGCCATCGCCCACCTGAAGGTGCCGGTGATGGTGGGTATTGTCTTGCTGAAGTCGGCCGGTATGGCCCGCTTCATGAACCGGAATGTCGCCGGGGTGCATGTGCCCGACAACCTGATTGAGGAGATGGAAAAAGCCACCGACCGTGCCAGGAAGAGCATCGAGATTGCGGCTCGACTTATCACAGAGATGAAACCTTTTTGCCAGGGGGTACACATTATGGCTATCGGCTGGGAGAAGAAAGTCCCCGAGGTGTTGAATGCCGCTGGACTATAGCGCGACTCCCCGCCGGAGCGATAACTGACAGCTTGCACGCGTCACCCGAGAATTTTACGGGAATGGAGTTGTGCGGATGGCCAGTGACCCACGGAGACAGCCCGGGAAAGAAAGGCGCGAGCTGACACCGGAAGAGGCGGCGCTAATCCTCAGAATCGGTGTCTTCGTCAAGATGCGATGGCTGGCGATTGCCGGCGTTCTCATCGCCAGCCTGCTGGCAACCCAGGTGTTCCACATCAGGTTCTCCTTACTCCCCATCTACCTCATTTGTGCCCTCATGGCCCTGTACAACCTCTATTTTTTGTATCAGGCCCGAAGCATCAAAAGCGAGAGCGTCCGCCCGCCAACCGGTGACCAGGCCGGGTCGTTGACGCGATTGCTGACCATACCCAAAGCCTCGTCGCCGCTGGTGGAAAAAGCCCAGGCGATGGGTAACATCCATATCATCGTTGACCTGGGAATACTCATCGTTCTCCTCCATTTTACGGGCGGCATAGAGAACCCCTTCATTTTCTATTTTATTTTCCACGTCATTCTGGCCGGGATACTACTGCATTACCGCGTGGCTTACGCCATTGCTACCGCCGCCATAGTACTGGCGGTTCTGCTGGTAGGGCTGGAATACGCCGGAATAGTCCCTCACGTCCACCTGGAAGGATTTGTCTCCGCCGACATCTACAAAGAAGAGTCCTACATCCTGGCGGTCCTCGTTGCGCTGGCCACCTGTCTCTATGGTTCAGCCTACATGGTCACCAGTATCTCGGGGGAGTTGCGGAAACGACAGCGCGAGCTGGTCACGCTCCAGCAGGAGGGTCTCGCCGAGAAAACCGAAGAGCTTGAGACCGCCAGCAAAGAGTTGGTCCAGTTGGAAGAAGGCCGGAAGCAATTGCTCCGCTTCCTGGGGATAGCCTCCCACGACCTGAAGGCACCGCTGGCGGCCGTGCAGAGCTACCTCCAGCTGATGCTCAAAGGTTTCACCGGCGAGTTCACGGACAAGCAGAAACAGATGCTGGAGAGAAGCAGCATCCGCATCGCCCAGCAGTTGAAGCTAATCAGCGACCTGCTGGACATCTCGCGGATTGAGGCCGGCCAGATTGTGAGCGAGATGGAGGAGATATCCTACTTGCAGGTAGTGGAGGACTCTCTGGAAACAATGCGGAACCAGGCGGCCGAAAAGAGAATAAGCCTGCTTACCCAGTTGCCCGCCAGCTTGCCCCGTCTCAAGGCTTCCGGTGCCCGCCTGCAACAGGTGCTCACCAACCTGCTTGGCAACGCCATCAAGTTCAGCCCTGAAGACGGCGAAGTCAAAGTGAGAGTAACCGTGCGCGAGGGGGACATTCACACTGAGGTTATGGACACCGGGTCCGGCATTTCCCCCGATGATATGCCCCAGCTATTCCAGGACTTCCACCGCGGCAGCGACAAAGAGAAATCGGGCACCGGACTGGGGCTTTCTATCGCGCGAAGAATTGTGGAGGCTCACGGCGGGAAAGTCTGGGCAGAGAGTCCCAACCCGGAAGACGGAAAGGGGCGGGGCTCCAAATTCACCTTCGTCCTGCCCAGGAGCCTGGTTATCCCCGGTGAAGAGGCGCCGAAATCATCTACGGCGAAGAAAACTGAGTGAAGCCAGCGCAATGTCTCCGAAACAGGCGCCAATTTGAAATTCGATACAGTCCCATCCTATAATCTTAAGTAGACGGAGGTAGAAATGGCGAAGAAGAAAATCCTGCTCGTCGATGATGACCCGGACATTAGAGACGTCCTGACCATGATTCTGGAATCGCGCGGTTATCAGACAGTCAGCGCCTCCGACGGACTCGAATGTCTAGTCGCGCTGAGGGCAGAAAACCCAGACCTGATACTGCTAGACCTCCTTATGCCCAAGATGGACGGCTTCGCCGTGCTCAAAGAGCTCCATGAAGAGAAATGGGCCCAGTACAAGGCGATACCCATCCTGATTCTGAGCTCAATCCGGGAAGGCGCCAGCCGCCGGCGCTGGGAATTGGAAACCGCCCTTGAGCTGGATATCGATGACTATATTGAGAAGCCGATTGAGCCGGACACGCTGTTGCAGAGGGTTGAAAGGCTCCTGAGTCAAAAGAAGTAGCCTCATTGCCACGGATGACGGAGATAGTAAAATGACCTCGAAAGCTAGAATCCTGGTAATCGATGACGACACCGATTTTGTCGAGGCGACCCGGACCGTTCTGGAAAACGGGCCTTATGAGGTAATTACCGCCTACGATGGCGATGAGGGATTTCGCAAGGCGAAAGAAGAGAAGCCGGACCTGATTATCCTGGATATTATTATGCCGGGTAAAGACGGATTCGTGGTGGCTCAGCAGCTCAAGAACGACCCGAAACTGCGCCAGATTCCCCTGCTGATGCTAACCAGCTTCTCGGAGAAGGGGGCTTATAGCTCGATTCCCTTCCGTGGCGGACTTACCCTTGAAGCGGAAGATTATATTGACAAACCGGTCAGCCCGGAGGAACTGCTGAAGCGTGTCAAGAAGCATCTCGGCGGAACGGACTGACCTCGATTCGGTTGTACCAACCCTTGCGGAAAGCCGTCCAGGTTCGCCTGCAGATTTGACCAACCGGAAACAAGGGCGGGCCCCTGCAATGTCTGAGGGCGGTGGTGGGGTAGAAAGGATACGGACAAATGACGGCTACGCCGGTCGCGCTTAAGATAGTCCCCAATCCCTCCCTGCGCAAGCAGATTGAGGAATTGAGCGGGCAAAAGGTCGCCGCCTGTTTCCAGTGCCAGAAATGCACTAACGGCTGCCCCCTCACCTTCGCTATGGATATTCCGCCTCACCAGCTCGTCCGTTACCTGCACCTGGGCCTGGAAGATGAGGTCCTGCGCAGTCGCACCATCTGGGTCTGCGCTTCCTGCCAGACCTGCAATACCCGCTGCCCTAACAACATCGATATCGCCCATATCATGGACATACTGCGGCAGATGTCCCGGGGCAAAGGAATTGAACCCTCGCTCAAGAATATCCCAATCTTCCACACCGCCTTCCTGTCATCGATTAGACGGCACGGTCGGATACACGAGGTGGAGATGGCGGCAGAGTATACCATCCGGAGCGGCGGTCTGCCGGCCCTTCTCAAGCAGGTCGGTCTGGGTATGACGATGTTCGCTAAAGGTAAAATCAAGCTCCTTCCGGCCAAACTGCGCCACAAGAGCGAAGTCAAAGACATCTTCCGGAAGACGGAGGAGAAACGCTGATGCGGCAGGTCGCTTACTATCCCGGCTGCACGGTTGACGGCACTTCCCGGGAATACGGCGAGTCTATCCGCGCCGTCGCCGGGGCGATTGGCCTCGAACTGAAGGAACTGGAAGACTGGACCTGCTGCGGCGCCTCTTCAGCGCACGCCACCAGCGACGAGCTGGCTTTCGCCCTGCCGGCGCGCAACCTGGAAATCGCCGATAAGGCAGGACTGGACGTGCTCGTCCCCTGCGCCGCCTGCTACTCGCGGCTCAAGACCGCCGAGAAGACTCTGCGGGAAAGCAAGAACGGGGGCTCTTTCCGGGGCAATTTTCACGTCAAGCATCTCGCCAACTTCATCTGGGAAGACGTGGGCGAGAAAGTCATCAGAGAAAAGGTAAGAAAACCCCTGAGTGGACTTAATCCCGTCTGCTACTACGGCTGCCTCATCACCCGACCGCCGAACGTCACCGGGGCCAGCGACCCGGAAAACCCGGAGTCGATGGACAACTTGATGCGGGCTATCGGCGTCGATGTCAGGGACTGGTCTTACAAGACCGATTGCTGTGGGGCCGGTCACAGCCTCACCCTGCCCGTTGTGGGCCGGAAGCTGATTCAGAAGCTCCTCGATATGGCCATTGAGGCCGGCGCTGACTCTGTTGTGACCGCCTGCCCGATGTGCCAGTCCAATCTTGACTCGCACCAGAAAGAGATTTCTCTGGAAAGCGGCAAGAATTACCATATCCCCGTTTTCTATTTCACCGAGCTGATGGGCACTGCCTTCGGCGACCCGTCAGCGGCGAAGTGGCTTTCCCGGCACACGGTTGACCCGAGGCCGCTCCTACGGCAAAAAGGGCTGCTGTAAAGGATGTCTATGAGCAATAACGACAACGGCAAGAAGCCGACCCAGAATAAGATAGGCGCGGTGATGGTGGTGGGGGGCGGCATCGCCGGCATGCAGTCCGCCCTGGACCTGGCCAACTCCGGATTCAAGGTCTATCTGGTTGAGGAGACGGCAGCTATCGGCGGCCGGATGGCCCAGCTGGATAAGACCTTCCCCACCAACGACTGCTCCATGTGCATGATTTCGCCCAAACTGATTGAGGTGGGCAAGCACCTCAACATCGAGATTCTGTCCAACTCTCAGGTCGAGTCGCTGAAAGGCGAAGCCGGCAATTTCAAGGTCAAGGTCGCTCAAAAACCCCGCTACATCGACCTCCAGAAATGTAGCTCCTGCGGCGATTGTGTTGACGCCTGTCCGGTCGACTTAATCAACGATTTCGAGCAGGGCCTGTCCACCCGCAAAGCGATATACAAGCGCTATCCCCAGGCAATACCGAGCGCCTACGGGATAAGCAAGACGGCGCGGCCACCCTGCAAGCTGACCTGTCCGGCGGGGTGCAACGGGCAGGGCTACGTTGCCCTCATCGGCAAGGGGAAATACCTCGAAGCCTACAACCACATCATGCAGTGGATACCTCTGCCGGCGGTGCTCGGCAGAATCTGCCACCAT